>JAHJRE010000161.1 GCA_018831055.1 Bacteroidota bacterium | reverse complement strand
TAGTTCAGATTAATGCCTCCATGGGCATAAACCCTTATTGATCCATCGTTTACATCATGACAGGAAATATGCTGATACACCAGAGAATCCAAAACAATTGCATCAGGGTTAATTATAGTAAGGTTGGGAATATTGATAATACAACCATTGATATCCTCTACCTGCACCGTGTATGTGTTCCCTGCCAGGTTGTGGAAAATACCTGTTGTATTGGATATATTATCAGGAAGTAAAGTATATGTTAAAGTTCCTGTGCCCCCAAGCATATAAACTTCGATGATACCGTCATTAAAATTGTGGCAAGTAATATCCTGTATAAACAACGAATCAACAACAAGCTGATACGGACTATGTACCGGAATATTTCCTGAAAGAATGGAACATCCGTTCACATCGGTAACCATTACTGTATAAATATCGGCAGCCAATCCTGTAAATAGTCCCGAATAGTTTACAACATTACCCGGATTCAGTGTATAGGTATAAGCTAAAGTATCAATACCGCCACTGGCATAAACCTGGATACTGCCGTCATTAGATCCCGGACAGGATAAATGCTGAACATCCGTAGAATCGATGCTCATCGCATCAGGATTCACGATAGTAATAGTATCTGAAATAGCAGGTGGACAACTATTATCGTCTGAAACATAAATAAAATATTGTCCTGCATCCAAACCGGAAAATAGTCCCGTTACATTGGTTATATTATCCGGGTATAAAGTATAGGCCAGAGTATTGCCTCCACTGGCATAAGCTCTGATCCACCCGTTATTATCATCATGACAAGTGATGTTTTCATAGTTCAGGGAGTCTATGGTAATAGGGCCGGGCTCAAAAACCACGAGGTTGGGAATATCCAACGTACAGGCATTCACGTCCGTTACTCTGATCCAGTAATTGCCTCCATTAAGATTGCTGAAAATACCGGATGTATTGCTGATAGAATCAGGATAAAGTGTATAGTTTAAAGTGCCTGTTCCACCGGATACCTGTGCAACTATATGACCGTTTGCAGCATTATAACAGGTAACATCTTCAAGGTCAAGGAAGCCAAGAGTTAATGCAGGCGGATTAATTATCTGAACAACACTGCTCTGCGCCCTACATCCGTTGATGTCAATTACCAATATGCGGTAATTACCAGCCAAAAGGTTGCCAAAATACCCTGTATAGTTGACAATACTATCCGTTCCCGGATTCAGGATATAGGTATAGGCAACTGAATCGATACCACCACTTGCATAAGCTTGAATACTGCCGTCATTGACATCATGGCAGGAAATCTGCTGAACATCAAGGGAATCGACAATCAACAAGGGTGGATTAACGATAATGATAGTATCGGATAATACTTCAGGACAGGAGTTATCATCGGATACGCCTACCTGGTAGGTACCTCCCGCAAGATTATCAAAATAACCGCTTGCATTTGATATATTATCAGGATATAAAGTATAATTAAGATTAATACCTCCATGTGCATAAATCTGTATCCAACCATTATCATCATTATTACATGTAATATGATCATAAGAAAGTGAATCAATGACTATAGCATCGGGATTATTGATAGCAATATTGGGAGAAGTTAATGAGCAAGTGTTTTCATCCTCAATAACAACGTAATAGATATTTTCTGTGAGATTGGTAAAAATGCCGGTTGAATTTACCGTTGAATCCGGCCAAAGTGTGTATGTTAGACTGCCGGTTCCGCCCGAAGCATATATTTCAATGATACCATTATTAAAATTGTGACAAGTGATATCCTCAAAATCAAGAGAGTCGATCACAATCGGTAGAGGACTTAAAATTTCCAATGAAGATCTTTCTACAATACAACCATTGGCATCCACCACTCTCACCAGGTAACTTCCTGGTAATAAACCTGTAAAAAGTCCCGTTTGGTTGACAATACTATCGGATGCGGGATTCAGGATGAAATTATAAGCCAGACTGTCGATGCCTCCTGAGGCATAGACCTGGATGCTGCCATCATTACTTCCCGGACAGGTAAGGTGGCTCATCAACACGGAATCAATCTGCAATAAGGAGGGGTTAATGATTTCAATGGTATCAGAGCCCATCGAAGGGCATCCGTTAATATCATTCACAATAACATAATACATCCCCGCATCCAGTCCGGTAAACAATCCGGTTGAATTATGGATATTATCGGGATAGAGGGTATAATTCAAGTTCGTCCCTCCGCTCCCATAAGCATGGAACCATCCGTCGTTAAAATTATTACAGGAAATATGCCCGTAAGCAATGGAATCAATAAGAATTGGCGCAGGATTGTTAATAATAAGGTTAGGAATAGTGAAAATACATCCGTTAACATCAAGCACCTCAACATAATAAGAGCCTTCGTCGAGATTATGGTATAAACCTGTCATATTAACAATGGAGTCAGGAAATAAAGTGTAGGTTAATGTTCCGGTACCTCCCAACATATATACTTCGATTATACCATCATCAGCATCATGGCAGGTGATGTCACTTACTACCAACGAATCCAGTTCCAGTTGATACGGACTGCTGACCGTGACACTGTCGCTAAAAACCGTACATCCGTTAGCATCTGTAACAGACACAACAAAACCACCGGGAGCAAGTCCGGTGAAAAGTCCGGTGCTGTTGTATAAGCTGTCTGTTCCAGGATTCAGGACGTACTGATATGCTAAGGTATCAATGCCTCCTGATGCATAGGCCTGCACAATGCCGTCATTTGCTCCCGGACAGCTAAGATCTTGAGCTGTAATGGAATCCACTTGCATCAAAGGAGGATTGGATATCGTTACCGGACCTCCAACTACTGCCGGGCAATTATTGGAATCGCTTACCGATATAGTATATGAACCTTCATCAAGTCCCGTATAGATCCCTGTAATGTTCTGCAGGTTATCAGGCAGCAAAGTGTAAATCAATCCAGTACCACCGCTTGCGTAAACAGTGATCTGTCCGTCATCAAAATCATGACAGGTAATATGGGCGTAATCAATAGAATCAATAACAATGGGATCGGGATTCAGGATGGTTAACCCGGGAATATTCAGGATACAACCATTTGAATCTTCTATCCTGATATTGTATATGTTAGCTGCCAGTGAGGTAAATTCACCAGTCTGGTTTACAATGGAATCAGGCAGAAGGGTATAGCTCAAGGTTCCGGTACCGCCGGAAGCCTGAACATAAATGTAACCGTCATTTGCATTATAGCAGGAGATATTTTGCAGGAAAAGTGAATCAACTGTAATAGGATCCGGATCGATAACCTCAACCGAGTCGGCTAACGTTATACAGCCGTTTACGTCTTCAACAGAAGGATGATACCACCCTGCAAGTAGTCCGGAAAAAACTCCTGTAGCATTAAACCAGGTTGAACCTCCTGAGGTCAGGTTAAATATATAGGGTTGGGATGAAATACCACCGGAAGCATAGATGGTAACTATACCATCATTCATCCCGTGGCAGGAGATGTGATCCACAACAACACTGTCAATCAAAAGCTCGTCCGGGACTATGATATCAAATACATTGCTGGTATCCGGAGGGCAATTGGCTGTATCTTCTACAATAACATAATAGCTTCCATGACCAAGGTTGGTGAAAAGTCCTGTTGTATTTGATACAACACCAGGATATAAGGTATAGATGAGCGAATTGCCTCCGCTGGCAAATACCTGTGCCTGACCGAATTCTCCATAGCAAAAAGGTTGGGTAATCAAGAGACTGTCGATAACAATCTCGTCGGGTTCAGTAATCACAATGGTATCCGTAACAGCGGAACAAACAGTATCATCCAGGGTTATAATATAGGATCCTGGGGCAAGATTATTAAAATACCCTGTATTATTACTGATATTTGGAGGGAGCAAAGTATAGAGTACAGGTGTAATATGGCTTGTAGCGTAAACAGCTATCCATCCGTTATTGTAACCGTGGCAGGTCACATTGCCATAATCGGTACTATCAATAATAATTTCATCTACAATTACATCATAACTGATGGTGGAATCGCAACCAACAATACTGGTGGCTGTTAGTGAGACAGTAAAAACACCAGAGGTGGCATAAACATGTCCCGGATTTTGTAAATTAGAAGTATCTCCGTCGCCAAAATCCCAGTGCCATTGAACTATTGGAACGCTCGGACTAGGAATATGCCAATCTGAATCATAACCGTAACTTAGATCCGTAAAGAACATTGTATCTCCCAGACAAACAGGATCAAAAGAAAAATCAGGGTGAACTCCGGTGATGGTGATAGAACGGATGGAATCGGTAGAACCACACTTTGAATTTGAGGCCACAAGCCTGATATTATACGTACCAGGATGAGTGTATATATGCTGGGGTTCTATTTGACCGGAAACACCTCCATCTCCGAAATACCAAACATAATTTGTTGTTGAATCGCAATTACCTCCGTATCCATTCATGGAGGTATTGATAAACTGCACCGGAATTCCAACACAACCCATAGGTTCGTTTTCAAATCCTGCTTCAGGAGGATAAAACACAGTCAGACTGGGATACTGCATGGTAGCCGAGTTACACTCATTGTAGGCAGTGACGGAAACAGTAAATGCAGTTAGCCCAAATTCGCAGTGAGATTGTGTATATAAGTGAGTTATAGTATCATTGATAAAAGGTTGATTATAACCCCAGGTAACAGTTGTGCCATCGCCAAAATCCCATACATAATAGGTTCCGGTACTATTGTTCTCATAACCTTCGAGTTTGAATACCATTTCGAAAGGAGCACAGCCGGTGTTCTGGCCAATTGCACTAAGTCCAACATTAGGATTCGCCTGATTGGCAACAGTATATATACTGCTGCTATAACATCCGTTGGATCCGTATGCTGTAAAAACAAGATTGAATATTCCCAGTTGTGTATAAATATGTGTAAGCGGGAAATCCCCTGATTGAAGACCGGAACTGATTGCACCATCTCCCCAGTGAATAGTCATGCTATCTACACATGCCATATTGGGGGTTAGGTTTAAAACTGTCAAAGTATCGTTTGGATTGGAAGGATCGGGATTATTATGACAGTTGCTAAAGTTATATCCGGAAAGATCGGATAATGAAGGCTGCGGACGTCTTTTTACAGTAATTGTCTGGTAAATAGTATCCTTACAACCATGAAAATCCGTAACAATCAGCCTTACATTGTAATCCTGGTATGGATCGCATGAAGCATTGTTATATGCGTTATAAGCATGAGAAACCGTGGTGGAGGTTGATGTCAGGTTACTTCCATCCCCGAAATTCCACTGAAAACTTAATCCTGAACCAATAGATGTGCCGGAATTGAACAATATAGAGGATGTGGAGCAGGCACTGTCAGGTGAATGCGTGAAATTTGCCACCGGAAGTGGGGATACGTTTACCGGCCATGTATAGCTCTCACTACAACCAGAAGTGTCGTAAGCAATGAGCGATACTATATAAAAGCCAGTGGATACATATGTATGCTCTGGATTCACTTCGAAAGAGGTATTCCCATCCCCGAAATTCCATTCATAGTAATCTACCAAACCTCCAGCTAGTGTGTCGGTTTGGTTAATGAATGTGATATGATTGGCAGAATCACATGATTTTTGATAAGTAAACAAGGGATCCACTGGACATTGTGCTGATCCTTGTAAAGGGTTTAGAAAGAATAACCCTGCTGCTAGGAGAATGGAACTCACTGCTTTCGTTCCGGTACAACTTGCTTTCATAGGCCTGGAGATCAAGTTATGTTTAGTAAAAAGTTGAATTTCAGCGTGTTAAGCTTCGGAAGGCAACTTATGAGATTCTGGTTTTTGGGGGATCGGCTGTAATCCTTTATTTATAAGGAACCTGAGCAGTTAAGAATAAAAGATTACATGTTTTTTCTACGGATCGTCATTTATTTGGTTACTTCAGATTGGTCATCTAAAACCTGAAAATAATCCAGGAAATCTGGGCTTTTTGAAACATTTTTGCTTATGTAAAATGAGTCTTAATTAATACTTGGTCATTCCACTTTACTAAGCACTTTGTATCACAAGATTTTAGGAACGTTTCTAGGTCGGTTGGATCGTTGTCGACTGTTTCGTCAAAGATAAGGATGAAAAGATGCGAAGTCTATATCCAGGGCCAAATTTCAAGTAATTACTGACAATGAAGCAAGGGTTTTTACGGATAGCTGATGTGGATTAGGATTATTCTATTTTCACTTAAACGAAGTATAATTTCTGTCAACCTCAGATTACCCCGAAAAAGTATGATGATTCCTTAAACCAAGTATCATGAATGATTGTTGTTATAAGAAAGAAAATGAAAAGAACATTCTTTTTTGCTGTTATTTTTTTAATCCTGACTGGGTTAAGTAATGCTACCCTGAGTCAGGAAAAAAGGATAAAGAAAAATCAACATACCAATGAGTCTATGAGTAATAAGATCATTAAACCGGAGGAAGAATGGAAAACTATTCTTACCCCTCTTGAATATCATATACTTAGGGAAAAAGGTACTGAAAGGCCTTTTACAGGGAAATTTTACCTGCATAAAGAAACTGGAATATATCATTGCAATGCTTGCGGGAATGAATTGTTCCGTTCAGAAACCAAGTTCGATGCAGGATGTGGTTGGCCTAGTTTCTATGAGCCTATTAACAGGAACAGCATCATAGAACGCCTGGATACCAGCCATGGAATGATCCGTACTGAAGTCATTTGTGCCCGTTGTGAAAGTCATCTTGGACATGTGTTTAATGATGGGCCCAATCCTACAGGATTACGTTACTGTATCAATTCCGTATCCCTTGGCTTTGATGAAGAGGAAGGCGAAAGACAGACAGATCAGTGATCATTATTCTGACTTCAGCTTTCGGAATTTCTTCATTGCTTCTGCATAACCGCATAAATAATTCCTACTTTTGCATCATCTTCAAGCTCCTGTAATGAATAATCCAAGACATAGACTAACGATTTATCTTCCACTAATTCTCTCTTTGGTTCTTGTCGCCGGCATTTTAACCGGTTTGAAGCTTGCACCGGTCTCAATGTTTAATAAAAATGTGATTTCATTCAGGTCGGAACATTATAACAAGGTAAATGATATAATCAACTATATCCTTCAGGATTATGTAGATTCCATCACCAGAAACAATCTAACAGAAAATGCAATCCAGGGTATCCTTGATGAATTGGATCCTCACTCACAATATATTCCTGCCGAACAACTCGTTGAAGTAAATGAACAACTCATGGGTAATTTTGAGGGAATCGGCATTCAGTTCCGTATTGAGGATGATTCCATTTTAGTAATACATACTATCGACGGTGGTCCTTCTGAGAAAGTAGGAATTATGGGAGGAGACAGAATAGTGAAGATTAACGATTCCCTTGTGGCCGGAACCGGGCTTACCGACAGAGACGCAGTTAAACTTCTCAAAGGGCCGCGTGGCTCGGAGGTTGCAGTCAGCATTTACCGAAGAAGTATGCCTGAATTGATGGAATTCAATATCACCAGGGATGTAATACCATCATTCAGTGTTGATGTTTCATATATGGTCAATGATACAACAGGATTCATCAAATTAAACCGATTCTCTGCCACAACTTTTACAGAATTTAACGATGCGTTGAAAACCCTTATAAATTCAGGCATGAAGCATCTTATCCTGGATTTGAGAGGAAATACAGGAGGATATCTTCAGGCCGCAATAGAAATCTCAGATGAATTCCTGGAAGAAAACCAACTTATTGTTTTTACTAAAGGTAAGAACCGACCCGGTAATTATTCCTATGCCACGAAAAAAGGAAGATTTCATAAGGGCAGGCTTGTTATAATAATTGATGAGGGTTCAGCATCTGCCAGTGAAATTGTTGCAGGGGCGGTTCAGGATAATGACAGGGGTAGCATAGTAGGAAGACGTTCTTTTGGTAAAGGACTTGTTCAGGAGCAACTTAACCTTCCGGATGGTTCAGCTTTGCGCCTGACCGTCGCACGTTATTATACACCAACAGGCCGGTGTATCCAAAGACCTTACCAGAACGGTAAAGAAGAATATTATCATGAATTCCTGGAACGGGTAAACAATGATAGCATTATTGATACCACTTTTGTTGACACACTTGAATACCGGACAACAGCCGGTAGAATAGTGTATGGCGGTGGCGGTATCATGCCTGACGTAATCGTTCCGGAAAGGATACAAAAAGAACAGCAATTTCTTAATAAACTGGCAAGGAAAGGTTTAATTCATCAGTTTACATTGCATTACGTTGATAACCACAGGAAAGATCTTCAACAATACGATAACGTTGATTCTTTTATCCATTCCTATCAGGTTAGTGACAATTTGTTCCGGGAATTTATACGCTTTGCATCTGATAAAGGGGCGAAACCGGATAAAGAGCTTTCCATCAGTCAGAAAAAGGAAATTAAAATTTTCCTGAAAGCATTCATAGGACGTTATTTATATGACGACAAAGGATTTTATCCCATATATCACCAGATCGATGAATCCTTTCAAAAAGCTCTGGAAATAATTGATTCAGGAGATACCTTGTTAGTAATCAATTAAGTCATCTCCACCCTTATTCAACCGTAACGCTCTTAGCCAGATTCCTGGGTTGATCAACGTTGCAATTGCGCATCACAGCGATATGATAAGATAACAATTGAAGAGGTATTGTGGCAATCAGAGGCACCAGCAATTCTTCTGTTTCAGGAATTTCAATCGTGTAGTCCGCCAATTCTTTTACGGAAGTATCTCCTTCGGTTACAACAGCGATCACCTTGCCTTTTCTGGCTTTAACTTCCTGAATATTGCTGATCACCTTTTCGTAAATACCTTTATTGGGTGCAATGAATACTACCGGCATCTCTTCATCGATCAACGCAATAGGCCCATGTTTCATTTCGGCTGCAGGATAACCTTCTGCATGAATATAAGATATTTCCTTCAGCTTCAGGGCACCTTCAAGGGCAACCGGGAAATTATAGCCCCTGCCGAGGTATAGAAAATTCCTTACGTCTTTATATTTTTCAGCGATTTGCTTTACAACAGAATCGATTTTTAAGGTTTGTTCCACCTTTTCAGGAATGAGCTCCAACTCATGAATTATTTGATAAAACCTGCTGGTGGAAATCGTTCCCTTTATCTTCGCCAGTCTTAACGCCATTAATGTTAAAACGGTAACCTGTGCTGTGAATGCCTTGGTAGAAGCAACCCCGATTTCCGGTCCGGCATGGGTATAAGAACCGGCATGGGTGGCTCTGGCTATGGAGGAACCTACAACATTGCATATACCAAGGATGGTAGCTCCTTTTGATTTTGCCAGTTCGATGGCGGCAAGTGTATCGGCTGTTTCACCTGACTGAGAAATTGCAATTACTACATCATCCTCATAAATAACGGGGTTCCTGTACCTGAACTCGGAAGCGTATTCAACTTCTACAGGAATGCGAGCCATTTCTTCCAGCAGATATTCGCCAACCAGTCCGGCATGCCAGGAAGTACCACAGGCAATTATAATGATGCGCTTGGCATTAACAAGTTTAGGTTCAAAATCGATGATACCTCCCAAACGGACGTCACCTTTGATGGCATTCAACCTTCCCCGGAAACTGTCCTGTATGGACCTTGGCTGTTCAAAAATCTCCTTCAGCATAAAATGCTCAAAACCTCCTTTTTCCAATGCATTTAGGCTCATTTCAAGCTTCTGAACATAAGGAGTCTTTTCCCTGTTCTTGATGGTTTTTATCTTCAGTTCCTGGCCCCTTCTGATAATAGCAAGTTCTTGATCATCAAGATAAACGACATTTTTCGTATACTCGATAATCGGGGTAGCATCTGAGGCTATAAAAAAATCATCCTTGCCAATACCGATAACCAAAGGGCTTCCTTTTCGCGCAGCAATTAGCAAATCAGGATCATGCCTGCTCAAAATGACAATAGCATAAGCACCAATTACCTGGTTCAGTGCAATCCGAACTGCTTCAATCAGATCAACATTCTCATTGTTTTGAATATCTTCTATAAGGTTTATTAATACCTCCGTATCCGTCATACTTTTAAAACTATGACCACGGGAAATCAATTCCTCCTTCAGGGTAAGATAGTTTTCTATAATTCCGTTGTGAATGATAGCGAGATCCTCTGACTCTGAATAATGCGGATGGGCATTAATATCATTAGGTTCTCCATGAGTTGCCCATCGTGTATGTGCAATACCGATGTTACCCAGTATATCCTTATCTTTGATAAAATCTTCGAGGTCAGATACCTTTCCCTTGCATTTGTATACATTCAGGATTGAGTTGCTCAACAAAGCAACTCCCGCACTGTCATAACCCCGGTATTCAAGACGGTGCAAACCCTTGATCAAAATGGGATAGGCTTCCTTTGGTCCGATATAACCGACAATCCCGCACATATGATATTGGTATTAATGTTTTTCAAATCACTGCATTTATCCTGTAACCAATCAGCGCTTATACTGATACTACTCAACACGCGTGTATGTTACACCTAATTTTAATCTTTTTCCTGCAAGGGCAGCATCAGTGGGTTCGGTTCCGATCAGTTCAAAGCGGTCACCAATATATGACGCTCTGGTAATCAATAAATACATTCCATAATCTTTTTCAACCCCGTTGATGAGTTTCTGCACGTGTCGGGTTATTCTGAAAACATATTGATTGTCTGCTGAATCATACACTCCTCCAAAATAATTCTGAAACTGATCATCCAGAAGAGCAGAAGATCCATCCTCCGTAATTTTTATAAGTGCCAGCTGAGCCGGTGCTCCATAACCATCATTATCGTCGGGAGCTCCATTCAAAGTGAGTTTGGCTTCATTTACTGCAACCCTACCGCTGTCAGCAATCTTGCTGATGTCGGGCAAACGGATTTTGACCTTTATACCACCCATCGCCTGTAGATAAACCTTCTCTTTACCAAGTGATGTATCTGCATCCATTCCAAACCCTAACTGATTCCTGAATTCATAAGACCCGAGATCATAATCATGGACATAGCTTGTAAATCGGGCAGCCTTATCATTGATGATGAATGAGAATTGCAAAGAATCCTGGCTATCATTGTGATAATAAATTATAGCCTCAGAGGCGGAAGAAACAAGGTTAAAATACAACATACTACCGCTGAACGGGGAGGAAACAGGTTCTGTGACCAGTTTTAATCCATAAAAGTATTCCAGAAAGCCATCATTATCTGCAAAAACAGATGAAGAAGCTGTCAGGAACCTGTTGCCCAGCTCGTCCGATAACCTGACCATCAACTGAGGAACTTTGGTCTCACCCTGGATAATTACATTTGTTTTGGGCCTGGGATAAAATGCCTTGGATCCTAGTTCAATACCTTTATCCGTTGCCTCATCCACCGAGTAATAGCTGCTATCGATATTCAATTGTTCCGATAACTCGAAAACTTTTATGCTGATAGCCGTATTTGTATCTCCATAATAACCATTATAATCAAGAAAGAGAACTAATGAATCAAGAACCGGATTGGTCCCGAAACTATAACCGTTTTCGGAAAGTCTTATCTGAGTTGCAAATCCTGCTGTTGTCATACCAAAAACCGGATCCCAGTAACTGCCCAGAAGGTTATTTGTTGTTTCATCTGTCCTGACTGAATCCTCCCGAACGGAATGAGATGTCACCAGAATGTTATCCGTATGAAAAATCTGTGGGTTATTGCCGGCTTGCAACTCAAGACCTACCGTTTCAGGTTCCTTTTTGCAAGCGGTTGCTATAATCAGTGATACTAATAAGACAACAAGTACCAGGCAGCGTAATGAAATACAGGTTCTCAAGATTCGAATCAAATTAGCGCGTAATCGTTTCATTCATTTAACACCTTATCGTAAAATGCAGAATAGGCATCAATATATTTGTCGGAAGACTGAAAATCCAGGATAGGTTTTCCAGACTGAACAATATGCTCTCTCACTTCATCATTTACGTTTTCCGCCCCGAAAATCACGGCGTCCGAAAAATCAATGGCCATTCTGGACATATTAACGAAATTGGGCTCCTTCAAGTGTGCAAGATCTTTATTTGTTATGCCTTCGATCTTGACTTTTTTCGCAAAATTAGCATTTAACGTTTCACTAAAGTCGTCATCATAAAACGAATAAATGACTTTTGATTCGGCAAATAAAGGATTATCTCGATAAGTTCTCTTAACGTATATAGGAACAAGGGAGGTAAACCAACCATGACAATGAATGATATTAGGACTCCATCCCAGCTTTTTTACCGTCTCCAGAACTCCACGGTTGAAGAATATCACTCTTTCATCATTGTCATTGAAAAAAACACCATTTTTATCCCGTTGTATAAATTTTCTATGAAAATAGTCTTCATTGTCGATAAAGTAAACCTGCATACGGGCTTGCTGGATGGATGCTACTTTAATGATGAGAGGGTGGTCGGTATCATCAATGATCAGGTTCATCCCCGAAAGCCGGATGACTTCGTGCAATTGATTTCTTCTTTCATTGATGTTTCCATACCTGGGCATAAAAGTCCGGATTTCCTTTCCCCTTTCCTGAATGCCCTGGGGCAAATGCCTGGAAATCTTACCCATAGGAGTTTCATCCAGATATGGTACGATTTCCTGTGAGATGTATAATACCCTGACTTTTTCCATTATCGTGGTTATTTCATCCGTAATGCTCTTCTTAAACCAGTGATAAATAATCCCTTAACATGAAATCTATCTTCCGACTCTTTTTAGAACGGTATATTTTTCTATGGTTTAAAATGAGAAAATGCAAAAATATGAAAAAACCAGCAGATAATCAATTACATATTTATTTCTAAAAAATGTGTGAGTGATTTTCATCCGGGTAAATGATCATCATCCCCTTATGAATAAAGCCTTTATAATGTGAAATGCCATTTTGGGGTTTTCTTTTAGCCTGCGTGTGGAATAAGCAAACCATTGTAAGCCGAAAGGAACATAAATACGCATTGTATGTCCCTTTTCGACAATAGATTTTCTTAATTCAGGGGTTACTCCGTACAACATTTGAAACTCATACATGTTCCTGGGAACATTATATTTCTCAATAAGCCTGAATGCACCTTCCACCACAAACTTATCATGTGTAGCAATAGCAGCGTAAATCTTGTTCTTAAACATAAACTCAATGTCTTCCAGGAAATGCTGGTTGATCTCATCCTTATCCTTGTACGCAATCTTTTCCGGCTCCACATATATCCCTTTACAAATACGGTAATTAATCGGTACGTCTGCCGTATTCAGATCGTTTAATCCCTTGATATCATCCAGGGTGCGTTTAAGATAAACCTGGAAAACAAGCCCGACATTTTTGGGGAATTCTTTCTTAAGCTTCCTGAAAAGCTCGATTTCCATGTCAGTACATTGAGAATCTTCCATATCGACCCTTACAAAATTATTGTAAGAAGCAGCCTTAGCTACTATCTCGCGAATATGCCTGTAACATACATCTTTGTCGATAAGTAATCCAAACATTGTTGGCTTAAGCGAGTAATTTCCATCAATGTTCTCCTTCTGAACCGTTTCAATAATGTTCAGATACTCATTTTTGTTTTCCTCTGCCTGATCAAGCCTCGTGATAAACTCCCCCAAAAGGTCAATGGTCACCTTAATCCCTTGTGTATTGAATTCCTTCGAAACCCTTATGGCATCCTTTATGTCAATACCGGCAATATATCTTTTGGAAAAAATCCAAACCAGCCTCTTGGGCATATAAGGCAAGATCAATGCAATCATCCTGTTAAACATAGTACTTAGAATTAGAGTTTATTGAACAAAATAAGTTATATACCATCTTATGGTATTAACAGGCTGCAAAATAAACACTAAATTTTCATTTGGTAAAATCTTTTGTTAATTTTTTAACAATAAAGAAAATAAACCAATAAACACCATAACAAAAGGGATTAAATAATTAGACAAGATTTGTAATTCATAAGATTAATGTTTACTTTTGCAGGCCGAATTTTTTAAGGAGGGTAAGAATGTGGCATACCTGGATCAGTTTATAATCCCCTATTACGGATTAAAGCCGGGTTGGCACCATTACGATTTTGAGATTGAAGATGCGTTCTTTGAAGCTTTTGAGTATTCGGAAATACATAAAGGTAAGATCATGATCAGTGTTGACCTCGAAAAACAGGAGAGGATGTTCATCTTACATTTTGACATTAAGGGTATTTTGAGTATCCCCTGCGACCGCTGTCTGGATGACTACGACCAATACATAGAAGGCAAGGAGCAACTGATTATCAAACTCGGAAATGCCCGCAGGGAGGATGCACATGACATCCTGGTAATTCCTGAAAATGAGCATAGTTTCAACATCAGTCCTTTCATCTATGAATACCTTGTTTTGTTACTCCCGGCCCGGAGGGTACACCCGGATGATGAAAACGGGAATTCAACCTGTAATCCTGAAGTACTTGCAATACTTGAAAAGCTACGCTATCAGCCTAAAACTGACCCACGATGGGAAGGATTGAATCAATTAAAAAATGATCATAACAATACAAATTAACAGATAAAATGGCACATCCTAAAAGAAAAACTTCGAAGACAAGAAGGGATAAGAGAAGGACACATTATAAAGCCACTGCTCCAACACTGGCTACCTGCCCTGCGACTGGAACTGTACATCTTTATCACAGAGCTTATTATGTAGACGGTGACCTTTACTATAAAGGCAAACTCGTAATGGCGAAAGGCGAATAAAGAACGGATTCCCAACAACACTGAACAATCAGATAATGCAACGCATCAGAGCAAACATCACCGGAATTCACGGATGGGTTCCGGATTATATTCTTTCTAACAAGGAGCTGGAAAAAATGGTGGATACCACCGATGAATGGATCATGACCCGCACCGGTATCAAAGAAAGAAGAATTTTACGGGAACCCGGAAAAGGTACTTCGGATATCGGTGCCGAAGTCGTTAAAGGGCTCCTCGAAAAAACAAATACCAACCCGAAAGAAATCGAATTGCTCATTTGTGCGACTGTTACTCCGGATTATGCGTTTCCGGCAACAGCCAATATCATCAGCGATAAAGCGGGTCTTGTTAATGCCTGGTCGTACGATATCAATGCAGCCTGCTCTGGTTTCCTCTACGCACTGGAAACCGCTTCCCGTTTTATTGAGACAGGGGATTACAAAAAGGTGATTGTTGTCGGAGCGGAAAAAATGTCCTGCATGGTCGATTATACCGACCGTGCTACCTGTGTCATCTTCGGAGACGGAGGCGGTGCCGTTCTTCTGGAACCCACAACAGAAAACTATGGCGTGATCGATTCTATCCTTAAAACCGATGGCTCCGGCCGAATTCACCTGTACCAGAAAGGTGGCGGCTCTGTTAAACCGGCTTCGTTCAGAACCGTCGCCGCCAAAGAACATTTTATTTACCAGGAAGGTCAGCAGGTATTTAAATTCGCCGTTACAAATATGGCGGATGTTTCTGTGGAAATCATGAAACGGAATGGCCTTGAAAGTAATGATGTTAACTGGCTTGTCCCACACCAGGCAAACCTGCGCATCATCGAAGCCACCGCCCGCCGTATGGGAATCAAAAAAGAACAGGTTATGATCAATATCCAGAAATACGGCAATACTACCTCCGGGACCATCCCTATTTGCCTCTGGGAATGGGAAGATCAACTGAAAAAAGGAGATAACATTATTCTTTCTGCCTTTGGTGGCGGTTTTACCTGGGGCTCCGTTTATGTGAAATGGTCACTCGACGGGAAAAAATAGTTTACACCCACCCAGGTTTTCTGCAATATTTTATGTAACTCTGAAGTTTTCTGGTCGTCTAACCAATTAAATGGGACTCCTGAAAGATTCATATTATGTTACGCAGGTATTAAAAGGCAATGTTGCTGCCTTTGCATTCCTGGTTGATAAACATAAAGATTCCATTTTTAACCTGGCTTACCGGATCACCGGGAACCGGGAAGATGCGGAAGAAATTGCCCAGGATGCCTTCCTGAAAGCTTTTCAGAAACTGGATACCTTCAGGAAACAAGCGAAATTCTCAACATGGCTGTATCGTATTGCTTTCAACCTGGCAATATCCAAAACCAGAAAGAAAAAAACAGAAATTACCGAACTAAATGAGAAACATTTCGATCAGTACATCCTGGATGACGTTAGATACGAAATCATGGAATCCGATGAAGAAGATGTGATCAAAATGTTGCATCATGCTATGGATGAGCTGGATACACAGGAACTTGCACTCACAACACTTTTTTATTACGAAGGGAAGAGTATTGACGATATCAGCGAAATTACCGGGATTACCCCCGGAAATGTTAAGGTCAGACTCCATCGAACACGAAAAAAGTTGTATGCGATCTTACACAGAATTATGAGCACTCAGGAAGTTTACCCGACATAAAGCTTATTATCATGAACAAAACTAATAATATTCAGGATGAGTTTCTGACCAGGCTGGTCAGAAAAACAGGATCAGGATCTCCTTCTCCGGATTTCACAGAGAAGGTAATGAATAAAATATATGCTGACAAAGCTGTTCAAAATGAAAAACAAGCGGGCCTGTTTTCTTTGGGATCCTGGATATGGATTTCTGCAGCAGTTATTATAATAACCATGGTGTTGTTGTTTGCCGATTTCGGGTTTATCAATAATATCTTCGAAAACCTAAACAGCCGTAACCTGCAATTTTTCAACCTGCTTGCCAACATAAAAAACACACTTAGTGAGGCGTTTCAAACCATAAGGTTTTCTTCTTTATCCCTCATTATTCTTATTTCAGCTCTGAGCTTATTTATCCTCGACAGAGCAATTCGCAAAATCAGGGCATTTTATTTCTGCTTTTAATATAACTTTAGGGCAAAAAAATGTTGCCCGATGATTTTCTCCTTTTCTTATCCGGCCGATTAAGCACCATTGAATCCCATCCGGTAAAAATCGATAAAAGCAGACCTGTTGCAGGAGGAGATATTAATGATGCCTACCTGTTAATGGGTAACTCCCGTTCCTGGTTTGTTAAAACAAACAACGCAAAACGATACCCGGGTATGTTCGAAACCGAAGCCAGGGGGTTGCAAATCCTCGAAGCAGCCGGCTCACTGAAGGTTCCCCGGGTGATCGAAAGCGGTAATTACCAGTCCTTTAGTTTTCTTATCCTGGAGTATCTTTCTTCAGGTAGCAGGAAAGAAAGTTACTGGAGAGATCTGGGACAGGGGCTTGCATCCCTTCACAGGAAGACTGACCATAGTTTCGGACTGGATCACGATAATTATATCGGTTCCCTCCCCCAATCCAACCGGCGAAAAAAATCCTGGGTCGAATTCTTCATACAGGAAAGGCTGGAAATACAACTCCAAAGGGCCATTGATACAGGCATGGCCGGACAGGAGGACTCACGCAATTTCCAACGTTTATTCAACAAACTGGATTCACTTTTCCCTGTTGAACCACCGTCATTGCTTCATGGCGATCTCTGGGGCGGGAACCATATGACAGGCCCGCACGGGGAACCGGTAATTATCGATCCTGCGGTTTACTATGGACACAGGGAAATGGATCTTGCGATGAGCAGGCTTTTCGGTGGTTTCCAGGAAGAGTTTTACATTTCCTACAATGATCATTATCCATTGGAACCAGGATGGAGGGAAAGGTCCGATATCTGTAACCTCTATCCCCTGCTTGTACATGCAAATCTTTTCGGACAAGGATATATGGGCTCCGTGCGTTCCATCGTCAGAAGGTTTTGATCTATCTATTCTTCAATTTATGGAGAGCTTTGATTCAAACCGAATTATATCTTATTTTTGCCCCTTAATTTTCTTTATTTATAATCCCTATGAACGAAAACAACCAGAACCAGAACAAAGAGGAACGTTCTCTCAACTTCATCGAACAGATCATTGAAGAAGATATCCGGAACAATAAAAACGAAAGCAGGGTGCACACCCGTTTCCCCCCGGAACCCAATGGTTACCTTCATATAGGTCATGCGAAATCGATATGCCTCAATTTTGGCCTGGGAATAAAATACAACGGTCTCACAAATCTGAGATTCGACGATACCAATCCTACCAAAGAAGAGGAAGAATATGTTCAATCGATCATGCAGGATGTAAGATGGCTGGGATTCGATTGGAAAGACCGTCTTTATTATGCTTCCGATTATTTCGACCAGCTTTATGAATGGGCTGAGAAGTACATCAGGGAAGGTAAAGCTTATGTTGATGACCAGCCTGTGGAAGATATCAGGGAGCAAAGGGGTACTGTGACCAAAGCAGGAAAAGAAAGCCCATTCCGTAACCGCAGCGTTGAAGAGAATCTCGATCTCTTCCGCAGGATGAAAGCAGGAGAATTCCCCGATGGCAGCCGGGTACTCAGGGCTAAAATTGATATGGCTTCTCCCAATATGCACATGCGTGATCCGGTGATGTACAGGATACTTCATGCCCATCACCACCGCACAGGAGATAAATGGTGCATTTATCCTATGTACGACTGGGCCCATGGACAGTCCGACTTCCTGGAAGGAATCACACACTCCATATGTACGCTTGAATTTGAGATACACAGGCCATTGTATGACTGGTTCCTGGATCAGATCGTAGAACCCGGTGCATATCGCCCCCGGCAGATTGAATTCGCCAGGCTGAACCTGAGTTATACCGTGATGAGCAAACGTAAACTGCTTGAACTGGTAAAAGAAGGTTTGGTTGACGGATGGGATGATCCCAGGATGCCTACCATTTCCGGACTCAGGCGCAGGGGATATACACCGGAATCCATCCGCAACTTTGCCGACAGGATTGGAGTAGCAAAAAGAGATAATGTGATCGATGTAGCCCTCCTGGAATACAGCGTGAGGGAAGACCTGAATAAAAAGGCCGATCGCAGGATGGTTGTGCTGAACCCCCTGAAAATCACGATAACAAACTTCCCGGAAGATAAGGTGGAAGAACTTGATGCCGTCAACAACCCGGAAGATGAGACCAGGGGGAAAAGAAAGATAACTTTTTCCAGGGAACTATATATCGAGCGTGAAGATTTCATGGAAGACCCACCGAAGAAGTTTTACAGGCTTTCGCCGGGAAATGAGGTAAGGCTCAAGTATGCCTATATCATCCGCTGCGACGAAGTAGTTAAGGATCCTGTTACCGGTGAAATTGTGGAACTGAAATGCAGTTACGACCCTGAAACAAAAAGCGGCGGAGCCAGAAGCGATAAAAAAGTCAAGGCAACCCTGCACTGGGTAGACGCCAGGGATGCACGGGATGTGGAAGTAAGACTATACGACAGGCTATTTATGACAGAAACCCCTGATGAAGCGGAAGAGGGAAAGGATTTCAGATCCAACCTGAACCCCGATTCGCTTAAGATCATCACCGCAAAGGCCGAGTCATCGGTAAAAGAAGCCAAACCGGGTGATAAGTTCCAGTTCGAGCGAATTGGTTATTTCTGCGTTGACACGAAATACACTACTTCCGGGCATATTGTCTTTAACAGGACAGTACCCCTCAAGGATGCATGGACAAAAATCAGTAAAACTACCTAAGAAATAAAAAAATATTTTTACTATATTTGCCGCATCATTGCCCGATGGTGTAACTGGCAACACGTCTGACTCTGGATCAGAAGAGTTCAGGTTCGACCCCTGATCGGGCAACGAAAGATTATTAGAAGCTGACAGTTTATTTCTGTCAGCTTTTTTTATTGGTTGCACACCGACCAGGGGGAGACCTGTCACGACGAATGAAATAAGGAGGGGAGCCTGCCCCGCTAAGTGAAGCGAAAGCGAGGACCCCTGATCAGGCAACGATGGAAATCACGAAACCGATGTTTTTTTGAAGCATCGGTTTTTGCATATATATATCAGAATTTATTCATATTTTAGTCGGAAAAAAATTCTAAAATTATGAAACCAATTAGCGTCTTTTCCATATTTGTCTTATTTCTTTCATTCAATCTGTTCTCACAGACGCCAGGTTCCCTTGACACGGACTTTGGCATTGATGGTGTAAGAACCATTCATTATCCAGGACAAAATGCCAGAGCTTATGATATTGCTTTTCAGTCTGATGGGAAAATGGTACTTTGCGGATTGAAAGGAGCATCCGGTTCCGGATGGAATGTGTATTCTGCAAGACTCGATCATGACGGCTATGTTACATCTTATGGAAATATGCCGAATTATTTCTTTCATGATATGGGAGATGTTTCTGAAGGAAGATGTATTGCCGTTTTGCCCGATGACAGAATTTTAATTGCAGGAGAACGTAATTATGAGCATGTATTCTTGATGAGATTAACTCAGGATGGAATCTTAGATGGTTCTATGGGCGGAGGAAATGGTTATTTTATTTATTTGGAATTGAATAATGTGGAAGATATGATAACTCTAACCGAAGGTAGCGACACATATGTTTTTTTTGCGGGATTTTACCAGGATTCTCCTGATCATTTCCCTGTTATTATAAAAACAGACCAGGATGGATATAATGTAACTAGTTTTGGAGATAATGGTGTTTTTAGGCTTGAATCTGTAAATGCGAAGATCTATTGTATCGATATAGATCTTGAAACAGGTATGATATATATCGCCGGAGAATCAGGTGATGAAGGTTTTATCCTGCGATGCAATGAATTGGGACAACTTGACCCTGCTTTTGGAGGCAGCGGCTATATCACCCTCCCCCCTCCTGAAGCAACTGACTTCAAAATAAATAAAATAATTGTGGATCAGGATAATCTTTAAGATACTTCATTTAAATATGCTGAATCAAACGTATTATATAATGACTATGACGATATTTATGCCTGCAGGGTAAACACAAATGGAACCCTGAATACAAATTTTGGAGTCAACGGATGGTCCTTTCTGCACATGGAAAGAGAAGATAAGATTTATGATGCAGTGCAGCAATCAGACGGGAAATACTATTTTGGGGGAAGTTCGGACTTCTACAGTGGACCACCTGATTTCTTTAATGGAAGAACAAGTCATTATGGTTTTTTTGATCCTTCTTATGGATCATCAGGAATGGTACATACGGACCTGGGAGGTGATGAGTATTGCAGCAGCTTGTTGCTTGATGAAGAAGAAGGCAGATTAATAGCTTGTGGTATAGGAACCGACTCAGATGAAATGGTCCATGTCGCATGCTATCACACGGGCTTTTTCGTTCATTCAGAGGAAAATGTGAAGGATATATCCGTTAATATTTTTCCAAATCCAATCCTAAGCAACAATATAAACTTGAGCATTAACCTTTCAAGGGCAAAACCCATAAATTATTCTTTATGCTCAATGGATGGAAAAGAAATCCTGAGTAATTACCTCGGGAATTTAACTCAGGGAAATCACGAAATATCGATATCATTGCCTGCAAATGCACAAAATGGGATATATCTCCTAAAGGTTAATTCAAATGAATTTGTAATTCATAAAAAACTGGTCTTTTGCAGGTGATTTGAGTCTTTAGACAGAGGATTTTTATTGGTTTACAGGCTCATTTCGCTCCTTCTGATGCCACTTAAATTTTGCTGTGTTTCAGAACATTTACATGAACCTGAACAATTTTATTTCATTCTTGTATTTATATAAGTACGATGATTTATTCTTTGAAAACAATTATATTAAGGAACAATCTACATTGACTGCATGAAAAATTTCTTCTTATCAATCTCAATATATCTGCCTGCATTGTTCCTTCTAAATCTAATTAACTGCGTTTATTCTCAGAACTCATCCATTGACAGCCTTATTATTAAAGCATCCAAAGCATCTGGCAAGGAAAAAGCCCTGCTCTATTCAGACATCAGCTACTATACCAGCTTCAATGACACAGAACTATCGCTGGAATACGCCCAAAAATGCCTTTCGGAAGCGCTATTAACCGGTGATTCGCTTTTGATTGCCGAAGGATACAATGCCCTCACCATAGCCCATTATTCACAAAGCAATTTTCTAGAAGCTTTGGAAAACAATAGGAAAGCTCTTGAAATCCGACTGAGGCACGGAGATGATTACAGCCTTTTGTCCAGTTATAGCAAGATGTGCAACTGCCTGCATGAACTTGGCCGCTATGATGAGGCCATTTCCTGGTGCATAAAAGCATTGAATATTGCTGAAAATAATGACCTTACAAGGCAGGCAGGATTGATCAGCAACAATATTGCTGAGATCTTCTTAAAACAAAAGGAATACGGTAAGGCAAAGCAGTATTATGTTTCTTCCATTGAAATTGCCAGGAATGAAAATGACACCCTTGGCCTGGCAAAAGCGCTGATGAACCTTGGGATTCTTTTAAAAAATGAATCAAAACCCAATCAGTCAGATTCCATTTATCAAAAGGTTCAGGAATTAATTGCAGGTAAAGGATACCTGGATGTTGAAGCAGGGCTGTATATCAATTTGGGCGTTTTGTATAAAGAATGGGGACAAACTGCCAAAAGCATCGAATACTATAAAAAGGCGGAAGAGATATATCACCAAACCGGTGAAATCTATGGACTTTCAATCGTTTACTCAAACCTTGGTAACTCTTTCCTGGAAAGGGGAAACCTGAATGAAGCCCTGAAATATTACCAACAAGGACTGGAACTATCAAAACGAACCAACTCACTGGCCAGGATGATCAACGCTTATGAAGGAGTTACCCGGTATTACAGGACATCAGAAAATTATCAGCTGGCATATTTGAACGACAGTATTGCAGATGTTTTACGTGATTCTGCCTTCAGCATAGAGAAATCCAAAGTAATAGAAGAGTTAAATACCAGGTACGAGACAGAAAAGAAGGAGAAGCAACTGGCGGAACAAAAGATCATTCTGGCTGAACAGGAAGCCAGGGTTCAACGCCGGAATGCACAGTTGCTTGCGGTTTCAGGAGGAATTATAGTACTGTTGCTTCTCGCAGGAATCATTTACAGGAACCAAAAACTCAAACAGGAAAAACTGAAGCAACAGGTTGCCCTTGAAAAGGCGGAAACAAGAAACAGGATCCAGGAAGAAAAACTCAGGATATCGCGTGATTTGCATGATAATATCGGCTCACAACTCACTTTTATGATTTCCTCGCTGGACAACCTCGATTATATTAAGGATGAGAATAACCGTCGTGAGCGGATTTCCGGACTGACCCATTTTGCCAAAGATACCATGGCCCAGCTCCGGGAGACCATCTGGGCAATGAATTCTGAAAACATCGGCATGGAGCAACTATCCGGCAGGATTGCAGAATTCATCAACCATGCCAAAAAAGCATATCCACGCATCAATTTCAAAATCGAAAGCAACCCGGGAACAAAAGAGTTCAGCTCAAATCAGGCAATACACATTTACAGAATTGTACAGGAAGCCATCAACAATGCCTTGAAACATGCAGAGGCCAAAAACATTCATTTTATTGCCGGTAGAAATGAAATTACCGTTGTTGATGATGGTAAGGGCTTTGACAGGAATGCATTACCTGCAGGAAATGGATTGTCAAATATGGAGAAAAGAATACAGGAAGCAGGTTTCAGGTTACAAATTGATGCTCAGCCTGGGAAGGGAACATCAGTGACCATAACGTTTTCCTGAGAATACGCAGGATATCGTATTTCATGGAAACCATTGTCAATGTAGTTTTGTAAAAATTTTTAACTATGATAAAGGTTGCATTAGCTGAAGACAATAATTTCCTGGCAGCATCCATAGAAGAAAAGATTTCCTTTTTCCATGACCTGAAATTCAAATTCTGGGGAGAGAATGGAAAAGAATTACTGCACAAGCTGGAGGCTGATCACAATATCGATGTTGTTTTAATGGACATTCAAATGCCTGAGATGGATGGGATCAAAGCAACAGAATTGTTAAAGAAAAAATATCCCCATATACGCATCATCATGCTCACCGTTTTTGATGATGACGAAAATATTTTCAGGTCCATCCGTGCCGGTGCAGATGGATATCTTCTGAAGGATGCTTCTCCGGACGACCTTTATAAAAGCATACAGGAAATCATGGAGGGAGGTGCTCCCATGACCCCTTCCATCGCCCTGAAAGCATTGAAAATGCTAAGGGAGCCACTTCCTGATAATGATGAAGAATCACAAAATTACCAATTGACCCAAAGAGAAACCGAGATCCTGGAGCACCTCAGCCGTGGCTTGAATTATGGGGAAATTGCTTCCAACCTTTTCATAAGCAATGGAACTGTAAGAAAACATGTTGAGAATATTTACCGTAAGTTGCAGGTCCACAACAAACTGGAAGCAGTCAACCTGGCCAGGAAGGAAAGACTTATATAAATAATACGATCTTTTGCGTATTGCTGGCATCCTTCTCCCACCATAAATTTGCGATAAATTAATTAAGTCTAATTTAAAAATTGCAAATCATGAAAACAAGGATTATACTGTTATTAAGCCTCTTTATTGCAGGAACACTGATGGGTCAGCAAAACTGGAATAAGGTGGATTTTGAAAAGGAATATAAAAGAAAGGTAAAGATCGGTGGAGCTGCAGCGAAGTCGTTAAAGAACAATAAAACTTTTATTTCGAATTATGCCGTTTCACAGGCAACTACGATGACGGGGTCCAATACCTCTTCAACAAAAGCTGTTTATTCTGAAGTCAGTCTGGGTGGCCTCACCAATGAAAGCTATCTTCAGATGACCAATGAGCTTTATGAAGAATTTGTCAAAGAACTTACGGCAGCAGGCTTGCAGATCACGGATGGAACGGATGTATTGGCATCTGAGTTTGTCCAGGAAAAAATGTCTAAAGACAAAGGAAGCGATTTCATTGGATCCACGGGAGACCAACCCTATTATGAAGGAAAAAAGAAAATAACCGACGGAGCCATACCAGGTTATACTGCCTGGGCGGTAACCAGAGACATAACCTTCAGGCCGGCTAACAAGAATATTTATTATACCTCAAACATCATTAAATCAGGGAATTTCTACCAGAAATTGTCAACCAGGGAGGATGTAAACCTCCTGGATGTCAATTATTTTGTTGCTTTTGCTTCTTTTGAGGGATCCAGAGGGTATAAAGACATAAAACTATCAACACAACCGGTAATGTCGGTTGGGGTTCAGATCAAACTGATCACACCAAATGGTTCCGGCAACTGGATAACTTACAGCAAAGGCATCTGGGGCAATGCCGACTGGTCGGAAGGAATTGTAAAAGGAAAGGATAACAAAAACGCTTCAGAAGCATTAGGACTTGCCCGTTCGGCAGAATATGACATTGCGGCCAATCCTGAAAAGTATGTTGAAGAGCTTAAAGCGATCATCATAAATCTGCAAAAAGATATTGTGAAGGGGATAAGGGAGGAGCTGTAGGACTCAGGAAAATTACTGGTTATTCATCACTCATCGACAATCGGCGAATTGATTAGGCGATTGTCGATGAGTTATTGGTATTGTCTAATTGGGGCATAACACGAAGGGGATTCCTCCCTTGCACCTCCACTTCGCTCCGGCGCGGCGGTCGGAATGACAGGAGTCGCTGCCTGTGTTTACAGTTTTAGCGAAGCGCCCTTTTATCCCGAAGGAGCGCCAGCGACTGAGGGATCCCCCTCAGAATTGCTGAAAGAACAATTCAAGGAAGCGATTGAGAAAATTCCAGCAAACTCTCTGCTAAATGCAGTTGAAATTCCAACCTAATTATTCAGTTTAATCACATTGAACATTACATTTGTGTAATCAAACCGGATTATTATGAGAAAAACCATGATATTAATCATGACAATCCTTTCAATAGGTGCGAAATCCCAGCAAAACGAAGACAACCCAGTCCATTACGTAAACCCCTTCATCGGCACACAACGCATGGGACATACCTTTCCCGGGGCTACCGTGCCTTTTGGTATGGTGCAGCTCAGTCCGGATACCGACACCGTTTCCTATGAAGACAATGGTCAGTATAACCGTCGTGTTTACGAATACTGCGCAGGCTACCAATACGATGACCCGACCATCGTCGGCTTCAGCCATACCCATTTCAGCGGTACCGGACATTCCGATCTTGGAGACATCCTTCTCATGCCAACTACGGGAGAACTTCAACTCAATCCAGGTACGGCTGATAATCCTGAAAGGGGTTACCGCTCACGGTTTTCCCATGAACAGGAAGGTGCAGAACCCAATTACTATTTTGCTGATCTGCTCGATTATGGCATCAAAGCAGAGCTGACCACCAGTACCAGGGTTGGTTTTCACCGGTATACATTCCCCGGATCAAAAGAGGCTCACATTATCCTGGATATGATCCATGGGATCTATAATTACGATGACAAAAACGTATGGACATTTATTCGGGTAGAAAATGATACATTAGTTACAGGTTACAGGATGACAAGTGGATGGGCAAGGACACGTACTGTCTTTTTCGCAATTGCTTTCAGCAAGCCTTTTAAATCTTATGGCCACAAGAAAGAGGATGGATCCATTTACAGGGGGTTTTACAGGAAGTTCCAGGAAGAAAAGGATTTCCCCGAAATGGCAGGAAGGAGTATCCGTGCCCATTTTGATTTTGAAACCCAGGAGGGGGAAGAAATCCTGGTAAAAGTTGCCCTTTCATCCGTCAGTACGGAAGGGGCATTAAAGAACCTGCAGGCTGAAATACCGCACTGGGATTTTGACCGGACCAAAGTGGAAGGGCAGCAACTATGGAAAGAAGAGCTATCCAAAGTAAAAGTAGAAACCCTGGATAATAAGGATAAGGTTGTGTTTTACACAGCCTTGTACCACACTTTTCTTTCTCCCATCCTGTATATGGATGTGGATGGCCGCTACCGGGGCCTCGATCAGAACATCCATCAGGCCGATGGTTTTACCAATTACACCATCTTCTCTCTTTGGGATACCTACCGGGCTCTGCACCCGCTGTTCAACCTCATCCAACCTGCCAGGAACCATGACATGATAGAATCCATGCTGGCACATTTTGATCAGAGTGTGCATCCGATGCTGCCTGTGTGGTCGCATTATGCCAACGAAAACTGGTGCATGATCGGTTACCACAGTGTATCCGTCATTGCAGACGCCATCAGTAAAGGTGTTTACACAAATGACCTTCCCCGTGCCCTTAAAGCCTGCGACAAAACCGCTACCTACGAACCCTATGATGGTATAGAATACTACCTGAATTATGGATATGTGCCCGAAGACCTGAACAGCAATTCGGTAAGCAAAACCCTGGAATATGCCTACGACGACTGGTGTATTGCCAGGATTGCCGAAAAGGCTGAAAATAAAGAAATTCAGGAACAGTATGAAAATCGCTCCGGCAATTACAGGAATGTTTTCAATCCTGAAAGCGGATTCATGCAACCAAAACTATCCGATGGAAGTTTCAGGAAAGAATTCGACCCGCTTGACACGCACGGACAAGGGTTCATTGAAGGAAACGCATGGAATTACGGCTTGTATGTACCGCATGATATTCCCGTGATGATTGAAATGATGGGAGGCAAAGAAGAATTCTCTTCCATGCTGGATCAACTGTTTTCTTCCGAACTGGATGACAAGCACATTGAGAAAAACGAGGACATTACCCGGGATGGTATTATAGGTATGTACGTCCATGGCAATGAACCCGGTCATCATATCCCCTACTTATACAACTGGGCGGATAGCCCCCACAAAACCCAGGAAAGGGTCAGGATAATCCTGGAAACCATGTATACCGATGAACCCAACGGGCTTTGTGGCAACGACGACTGCGGGCAGATGTCGGCCTGGTACATCTTCAGTGCCCTTGGATTTTATCCTGTTTGTCCGGGAAGCGAATACTATGCCCTGGGAAGCCCCTCTGTCAAATCCGCCACCATCCATCTTGAAAATGGGAACACCCTTCGCATTATTGCCAACAACCAGGGCAAAGACAATGTTTATGTGGAGAAAGTGCTTTTAAACGGGAAAAGGATAAAGGACCACCGGATTTCTTATCATGAGCTGGTGAAGGGTGGGGAGCTGGTGTTTAATATGTCAAATCAATAATTACTCAACACTCACCGACAAACGGCTAATCAATTGTCAACTAGTGATGAGAAATGTCTAATTGGGGCAAATTCAAAGGAGATTTATTTTATGCATTAAACTAAACAAATTTTATTAAATTTGTGCAGCAAACTATATAAATTATGATAATCCAACGAACCATAAAACAAAAAATAGAACAATTCTTATTTAAAGGCAAGGTAATCGTCATATATGGAGCAAGGCGTGTTGGTAAAACAACGCTTTGTAAACAATTATTGGATTCATCCACAAATTCCAAATACATCAACTGTGAGTTGCTTCAAAATAAAACTGCTCTGGAAACAACAAACAGTGAAATACTTAAGAACTATTTAGGAGATTATAACCTGGTGATTCTGGATGAGGCGCAAAACATTTCAAATATCGGTTCTGTTTTGAAAATCATTACTGACACTTTTCCTGAGATTCAGATTATTGCCACAGGTTCATCAAGCTTTGAACTTGGAAATCGGGTTATGGAACCATTGACCGGACGTTCCAGAGTCTTTCAATTATTTCCATTTTCTTTGACAGAGTTGAAAGAAGAACATAATTTTATTGGCATTCAAGCCAACCTGGAAAAAATGCTCCGCTTCGGCATGTACCCTGAAGTATTCCTGAAAACAGGAGATGACGCAATTGAAGAATTAAACAATATTGCAGGTAATTATTTGTATAAGGACATTCTTCAATACGAAAATCTGAAACGTTCTGATTTACTGATCAACCTGCTACGTGCCCTCGCATTGCAAATAGGCCATGAAATATCCCTGAACGAGTTGTCAAGGTTGCTTGGTGAAAATATAAACACCATTAAACGTTATATCGAGTTACTGGAAAAATCATTTGTAATTTTCCGCCTTCGGTCCTTCAGCAGAAATTTGCGCAATGAAATAGCCAAAGGACAGAAAATCTATTTCCTGGACCTGGGAATCAGGAATGCATTGATACAGAATTTCAATCCCTTGAATATGCGGAATGATGCAGGCGGATTGTGGGAGAATTTTTGTATCCTGGAAAGAATCAAGCACAACCAAAACACTAGGAAATTCGTCAACACCTATTTCTGGCGTACATACAATCAGAAGGAAATTGACTATATTGAGGAATCAGACGGAGAACTCCGGGCTTATGAGTTTAAGTATAGTGAAAAAGCCAAACCCAAGCCACCTTCAGACTTCCTTCAAAACTATCCAGGAAGCAGCTTTCAGGTAATTAATAAAGAGAATTTTTTTGGTTTCTTTTTGTGATTGATTTATCAAAACCGTGGGATTCCTTCTTCTGTTTCGCAAAAATTCACATAAAACTCACAGATGACATCTCCCCCGGGGGAGATGTCATCTGCTAAAAAATCGTCCATGTTTAATGAATATTCGTTCGATTGCTCATGACAACATATTCTATTACAGGTTTTTAGTACATTACTTTTCGCTTCGTTTCCTTGCATTTCTCTCCGGAGTTTTGTATTTTTCCATCCCGTTTCACGAGAACTGTGCAAATCCCGTTAACCCTTTCAGTCATGACTGTTTATAAAGATAAACAACGCTTTTACTATAAAAAAACCAGCGCTTCCTGGACAGGCCTGCAATACCGCTTCCACAACGCACCCGCTTTACCCGTATTGTTTCTTTCCTGGCTGGTCCTTTCCTGGACTTTTACCCCTTTGATCACCCAGGCATTGAAAAGCAATCCCGCTGTGGTTTACAGTAATCCGGGATCTTATCCCGGTGGAAACAAAAACACCATGCCTAAAGCCTTTCAGATGTCAATGACTCAAACAGCAACCATAACAGGCACGTACCAAGACAAAAAAAATAATCCAATAAAAAACGCTCAGATAGAATACACCCGAGAAGGACAAATAATCGCGAGCGACGTAACAGACGAAAACGGCCAATACGAAATGGATGTATTAATGGTAGGAATAACAAATCTGGAAAACGAACAAGAAGAATTCTTAAAACAAAACAAGCCAAACCCCTTCACAAGCCAAACAACCATCGAAGCAAACATCGAAGAAGAAGGAATAATAAGCATCTACGACCTGAACGGGAAACTACAAGCCAGACAAGCACTGGAAGAACAAGAAAACTACACACTCCAATGGGACAAGCCAACAGGAATATACATCTACAACCTAACAACCAACAACAAGACAGAAAGCAAAAAAATGATCTTTCAAGAAAACACGAACGCACAAATAACAATCACAACAAATAATTCTGCAATAAAAACAACAATGAAAAACTGGACGAGCACCCAAGACACGCTCAAATACCAGAAAGACAACACCACAACAATCAACCAGCCAATCGAACTGCAAGGAGACACAACCATACTGCAAACAGGCAACCCAGGACCAAACGAATACAACCCCATACCAAACACGAACGGACTGCAAGGAGACACCCTGGAATGGAACCTGCAAACACATGTTTACAACGACGAAGAAACAAGCCAATACACAACCACAACGCCAGAAACATGGATTAGCAACGACACCCTATACCACATAATACAAGCAGGCACAAACCCTGTAAACGTGAAAGCAACAGACCTCACAGACCCAAACCTTGAAATAATGATCAATTTCAACGTCACAAGCACAGGCACAAGCAACCAGCCACCAGTCGCAGTTGACGATAATGCAGGTGTTGATGAAGACAATGACGTGACGATAGACGTATTAACGAATGACTACGACCCAGACGGAAGCCTAATACCTTCAAGCGTAGCAGTGATAAATGCACCTGCACACGGCGTTACAAATGTTAATGCGAATGGTTCGATTGTTTACACGCC
>JAHJRE010000160.1 GCA_018831055.1 Bacteroidota bacterium | reverse complement strand
TATCCGAAGTTTTCAAAAAGCAACTATGCTTTTGTAAATTATAGTTATTCGCCGGATTCCTTATTCCCTCAGCACAGGGTTGGTCTGGAATTCTACCAGAAACTGCCCTGGGCAATGGAAGTCTCGCTGGGAGGAAGATATATGCGGTTTGTAGGAACCAACAATAACATAAACGAAGTTTATATCATAACAGGCTCTTTATCAAAATATTACCGGCAATTTTGGTTTTCATTCCGGCCTTATATTTCACCCCAGGATAATGGTGTGGATCAGTCATATAACCTGATGATCCGCAAATATGTCCGTTCGGCCGACAATTATGTTTTCATGGAACTGGCAACGGGAAATAGCCCCGATGATCCGACGCGTTACATTGGAGGATTCGACTATTACACTTTGAATAGTTATCGTGTCAGGGCAGGGTTTCAATGGTTGTTTCTGCCGCGCTGGGTAGGTTATTTCGAAACGGGGTATGCTTATGAGGAATGGAAGGATAAAAATTACCGGAATGCTGTGAGAGCAGGTGTAAAAATTGGATATTATTTTTAATGATATCAGAGAAAAGAGTACATAGGATTTCTAAGGCGGCTTTTTTGCGCTCCCGGTTGTGCCTGGGTATTGTGATTATTATGCTATTTCCACTCATGGGATCAGATATTCCGGATTCGCTGTCGTACAGGGTGCAGATTGCCGCGAGATATGGGGTGCCTTTGTCTCCTGAGGCATTTTCAGAATTGATCCGCAAAGATTTTGAGATCCTTGAAGGTCAGCATATGGGCTGGTATAAATATACTGTAGGTTATTCCTCTACTTTTGATTCCGCGTACGACCTTTCCCGCATCATTGCTGAAAAATACGGAATAGTTGATCCCTTTGTTGCTAAGTATATATATGGTAATCGTCTTCCAATAGCAGATTTATATTATAAAGTCCAGATTGCCGCATCCTACAAATCGCCTGTCAGCATTTGGGGGTTAAAACGAAAGTTCAACCTGAAGCAACCGGTATCGGAAGAATTTTTTGCTCCCTATTATAAATATTTGACAGGATCATTTCTGAATTTTGATGAAGCGGCATCGTATGCGGAAGAACTGCAGAATGTCAATGGTGTTGAAGGGGCTTTTGTTGTTCCGTATTACCGGAATAAGCGTGTAACGGAGCCTGATTCCTTTGCTTTCTTTGTGAACAATGAAGGTTTTTTTAACAGGTTACCCAGGATACAGAATGGGATATCCACCGCACCTATAGAAGAAGCTATAAAAGCCATGAGGGAAGGTTTGTCGGCACCCCGTAAAAGACCGGTTGCCAAAGCGGTTGAAAAAGAACCCGAAAAGCCGGTTGAAGAAGAGGTTGTGGTAGAGGAGCCGGTTAAAGACACGGTTGAAGAAGCTCCTGTGGAAGCCAGGGATACCTCTGTAATAATACCTCCTGAGCGGAAACCAGCCACCGGCGTTCGTCCCGTGATTCAGCGAAAAGATGTTATCAGGGAAGGGATACGCTCATTTATTAATCGTAATTTTTCAGGAAATTTTGTCTTATGGGCCAATAAAATTATTGACCTGAGCTATAAAAGTGTGCTGATACTGGTCTTTGCTATCGTGGTTATTTTCCTGCTGATAAACCTTGTCGTTGTATTCCTTTTTATCATAATCAACAAAATCCGAAGGGAATACTATTCCAGGAAAGTAAAGAGATATCGTGCAGAGTATCAGGAAATGCTTACCGATTATCTGTTCGACGAAGAGAACGAAGAGAATATTTTCAGGAAGCTGAGAGCTGTTAAAGGTAAATTCGGGAAACAAATCCTCATTGAGGAGTTTTTGCGCATGTATTTCAATGTTTCCGGAGATGCAGAGAATAAGCTACACAATTTTTTTTACCGGCTGAATCTGCATAAGGATTCCATGCGACGCCTGGGTAAACACGATTGGGTGGATAAATCCAAAGCAATTCGCGAAATTACCATGATGAATGTTAAAGAGGCTATGCCTTATGTTGAGAAGTATATCAACTCCAGAAATGATACTTTGAGATCAGAAGCTCAAATTGCTATGGTCAGGTTGAATGAAGATGATCCTTTCTCGTTCCTGGAAAAACTGAAGGAAGATTTTACACAATGGGAGCAATTGAATGTGCACGCTATTGTCAGGCTGTATGATATACGAATTCCCGACTTTTCAAGGTGGTTTGGCTCCGGTAATGATACGGTAGTGATTTTTGCAATCAGGATGGCCACCATTTATCAGCAGACCGGAAGTTTTATGGAATTGCTTGACCTGACACGACATAAAAGCGAAAAAGTGCGCAAAGAAGTGATCATAGCTATTGGGAAGATGCAATTACGTGAAGGCATACCGAAGCTGATGTCAATTTATAGTGCAGAAACGTATAATAATCAGCTTCAGATATTAAAAGCACTGCAACAAATTCCCGATGAGTCGGAAATCAGCTTCCTGGTGGAAAAAACCCGGGATGATGATTTTGATATTCAGCTTAATGCACTTAAAGTCCTGAATAATATTGGATATAAAGGGCAGCAGATTATGGAGGATATGGCAAATGACAGAGACATTGCCTTCAGAGAAAAGATTAAACATGTAACTGACAAGAGAATATAGGATGACATTCCTTGAAACCATAAGGATCATTTTCGAGAGATTCATAATTGTTTATGCGATCTGTATAGCCTTGTTCTATATTTTTCTGGCTATAGTATCGGTATTTGTTTTAAGGAGTTATCTGAGAAGGAATAGTTTTGTCAACTATGAGATGATCCTTTCATCTCCCTTTGCGCCATCGATTTCCATTATTGCGCCTGCTTTTAACGAAGAAAGAACCATTATCGATAATATAAGAGCGCTTTTATCCTTGTTCTACCACGATTTCGAGGTGATCATTGTTAATGATGGCAGCACTGACAAGTCACTGGAGCGGGTAATTGAGGCATATGATCTGGAGATGGTTGATTTTGCGGTTAATTACCAGATTCCAACACAGCAGGTCAGGGGCGTATATAAATCCAGGAATAAATCGTTCAGCAACCTTATCGTGGTAGATAAGGAGAATGGTGGTAAAGCGGATGCCTTGAATGCGGGCATCAATATTTCGAATAACGATTATTTTGTATCCATAGATGTTGATTCGATCATTTCTTCTGACGCTCTGTTAAAGCTGGCTAAACCCTTTTTGGAAGAGAAGGAAAAGCGTATTATTGCCACCGGTGGGGTGATTCGTATTGCGAATTCCTGTGTGATCAATGGGGGGCAGTTGGATATGATCCGGTTACCAAAAGAATTCCTGGCAAGGTTCCAGGTCCTTGAGTATACAAGGGCATTTTTGATGGGACGTATGGCCTGGAGCAGAATGAATGGTCTTTTGCTGATTTCCGGTGCTTTGGGGCTATTCGACAAAGAGATTGCTGTGAAATGCGGTGGTTACTATGCTCCCACGGTTGGAGAAGACATGGAACTGGTTGTCAGAATGCGCCGTTTTATGAGCGAGGAGGACAAGAAATACAAGGTTGCCTATGTACCTGATCCTTTGTGCTGGACCGAAGTTCCTACAACTCTCAATGTGTTGGGACGGCAACGAAATCGCTGGATACGCGGTACCATTGATACCCTGCGCATACACCGCAGACTCTTTTTCAATCCCAGATACGGTTTGATGGGTATGCTTTCCTATCCTTACTGGTTCTTTTTTGAATGGCTTGCTCCCCTGGTTGAGATTGTTGGTATATTGTATTTTCTTATAATCGCACTTTTCGGGTCCCCGAGCTGGCCTTTCTTCTTTATTATGCTGGGCTTTGTGTACTTCTATGCAGTGACATATTCCACCTATGCAATCCTTTATGAAGAGCTGACTTTCCATAAGTATGAGCGAAAATGGGATGTTCTGAGATTATTCCTGTATGCCTGGCTTGAACCCTTAATATACCATCCTCTTATTCTTTGGTGGGCCATCCGGGGTAATTTTGATTATTTCATTGCCGGCAAGAAAGGCTGGGGAAGAATGGAACGTAAAGGTTTCGACAACGTACGCAGCAGGAAACGCCGGAAATAAGATCAAGGATTAATCTCCTTTTCATAATCTTTTAATATCCTTGTCATCATAGGATGATAATATTTCCAGAAAAATACCTGACGGTTATAAATATCTTCCAGATCCAGGAATTGCTTGTAATACCAGTTGATCCCAGCCATTTTAACAAGTCGGGACGGTATATTGTTATCACAGAAATCCCCGGCAAAATAAAATGACCGTTGATCATAACGATCCCTGATTGCTGCCGGAAATACATAAGGGAGATTGTGTTTCCTGAGCAATTTCAATCCCTCCTCATTGGGATCAATGCGGTATTTCGAAATGATTTCATTTTTATTCAAATCAGGAACGATAATATCAAACCAGAACGAATATTTTGTTTCATCAGGAAGACCGTATTCTTTGCAGAAATCATTTTCAGTAATTATCATAGGGATATCCCATGTGAGATGAGTACTGTCTTCGAGTATGTTGATCGTGCTGTTTTCATGAACGAATACTATCCCTGACCTCTTAAATGGCCAATTTCCTTCGTTTTGTTCCTGATAAAGCCTGATGACCCATCTTGGCAATTCCGGATTTGTAGCCGAATCCAATGAATGGAAATACCTTCCTGTCCATCCTGTCCAGGTAAAACCCAGCATATCTTCTACGTTCTTTCTCACCCTGTAGTTTGTCGGGTGAGCAATGGCATTGAATTCTGTGATGAGAAGTTTACGTTCGTTGTAGATTTCCCTCATAAGATAAAATTCCTTCTCCGTTAATCCTCCGTAAATAAGTTTGCTGTGTTCGGTAAGATTATCCCGTAGATACCAGTCGTTATAATAAACGCCATATGAATCAGCTACATACATCATATCCAGGGTGTCTGCGATACTGTCGAGTTGGCTGTATGTAAATTCCCTGAAATCCCGGATTTCATAATCAAATCCTTCGCCCGGAAAAAACCCGTAATAATCGTCCTTAATTGAGTACAAAGAACCATTGGGCTTTACATATTTCTTATTGATCAGAATCCAGGTAAATGACCTGTGCTCCGGTCTTTGCTGTTCCGCTGCTGTTTTGTCGATGATAAGCAAATTCAGAGGTTTAGAAGGCTTTATTTGCCAAATAGACCACTGTATCAGCGGAATAAGTATAATTAGGAGTAAGAGCAGGTAGAAAATGATCCTTCTGATATTCATGGCTTTTTAATTAAATTCATTATTCCGCGTAACTGCGGATTTGTTCCAGATTATCCATGATCTGGTTCAGCAGAGTCAATTGCACACGGGCTCTGATAAGGTTATGCTTCTCATACCGGGTGTAATAATACGTATCACCATTCAGGTAATCTGTCAGGAAGCGAATTCCGATTATGTATGTCATCAGTCCTGGCGCTTCCGGCAGCAGGCGGATTTCCTTGGCAGTGAGGAAGGCCTTTGCCTTTGACAGGTATCCCTTTGTGAATGCCCTGCATATCTCCATATTAAACGAAACCTCGTTTATATTGGTTGCATCCTCGATTGCATTATTTGCAAGGGTACGTAGGGCATCTCCATAATCGTAGGCTGCATATCCCGGCATCACTGTGTCAAGGTCAATAAGGCAGATGTGATTTCCTTTATTATCGAACAGGATATTATTCAGTTTGGTGTCGTTGTGGGTTATGCGTATCGGAACGGAAACATCCTTTAACTGAGATTCATATTCATTCAGGAAGGCAGAATGTTTTTTGTATTCCAGGATCAATTCCCGGGATGTATTTAACCTTTTCGCATTATCATTCAGGATGGCTTGATCGAGCTCTTTTTCTCTTCTTTTAAGATCATGAAAGTGTGGAAGGATTACCGTTAGTTCTTCGCTGAATCCTGCAAGCTGGTGCTGAAAACTTCCCACGGCCCTTCCTGCTTCATTGGCTAAGCGAAGATCAGACGTTCTTTCGTACACCCGGCTATCCGGAATATAATTGAACATGCGCCAGTATCCCCCATCATCGTCTTTGTAATGAAAGCTTCCGAAGCGGGTTTGCAGCAGCTCCAACCCCGAATGCATGAATTTTGTGATTTTCGAGATATTGAGGCAAAGTTCCGGTACCTGTTTGAAAATATTATGGTTGATTTTTTGGAGTATATATCCTGAAACACCGGGAGTATTTGTTTTAACCAGGTATGTTTTGTGAATATGCCCGTTTCCGAAAGGGATGGCTGACAATGGGATACCATTAATGGAAAACTGCCGGGCAACTGACAACGCTATTTCACTACTACTGCTCATTTCCAAAGGTTTTCCGGATATATTCCCTTTCCGGTAAGATCAAGAATCATATTTTTCACGTTTTCAACATCTTCTTTGTAAGTAATTCCTGCCCAATGGGCATTGCTTTCAAGCACTTTAACCAAGGCTTCATTGTTTTGCACCAATTCGTTGATGACCGAGGGGATCAGGAATTCCCGGTCGGGATTATTCAGGTTGTCAAGGAAATTCCTGAATTTTAGTGACAGTTGTTCAAACAATTCAGGTAAGAAACACCAGATATTCATAGATACTATGGTTTCCGTGGATAGTGATACGGGATTTCCATCCTGGTTCACACCGGCAATAGTATTTAGTGTTTTACGAATGTCAT
>JAHJRE010000159.1 GCA_018831055.1 Bacteroidota bacterium | reverse complement strand
TTTCCGGCTGAGGTGAAGTTCAGGCATTCCCTTGAATATCTTTCTTTTTATGGAATCGGAAATCTTATCCGCCTCTTTTTCATAATAAAGTACACGATGTATATGGTCTTTCACCGACTGTACATCCCGGAAAAATGCTTTTGCTGACATGACAAGGCTTTCGGCGGCATTTACCGATGTTTTGGTAAGATCCAGATAATCCCTGATCAGCGAGTCCGGTATTTCAGGAGTCTCTATATCAAACTGATTCAGGCTTTCCTTCGCAATATCAATCAGATCATCCATACGCTCCAAAAGTTCCATGACATCTCCTCTGAACTCAGGGATAAGGGAATGACGGTACAAAGAATTTTCGATATCGCGACGGAGGTTATCTGCCTTTTGCTCCAGATCATCAATCTCTTCCAAACTTTCGGAAAAGGATTCCTTATCGTTTTTGAGATAAGCTTTTATGCCCTTTTTAAAAACGAGGATTCCTTGGTCAATGGTATTAAGGAAATCATCTATCTGCGAAATGACAATATTTGTACTTCTAAAAAGGGAAATCATAATCAAGGATTTTATACTATCAAAGATAATGAATTTCCAGGGGGCAAGTAATTCGAAATTCTGTTGAAAAAAAACGGAAATAAATTTTTATAAAAAGGGGAACAAATCCTGAAAAATGAAACTAATAATAAAAAGCGGTATCCACACCCTGATTTATATTTCGGATTGTAACCGCTTTAAAGAAATATCGCCGGTGATACTGATGAATGCTGTTAATGTTTGCTGTTAGACAAACTTCTCCCCTTTTTCTATTCTTACATCACTGACGATCTGGCGGATGCTTTGCTCATCCGCCATTTTACATATAAGGAGTACACCTTCTTCTTCGACAAGGATATACCCATCAAGACCATGGATAACGGCAAGCTTCTCTTTGGGCATGTTGATGATGCAATTTGCCGTATTATACAGCATAACATTTTTACCCATCACAGCATTCCCCTGTTCATCTTTTGAGCGGATGTCATACAGGGAGCCCCAGGTTCCAAGGTCAGACCATCCAAAATCGGAAGCTCTGACATATACATTGGAGGCTTTCTCCATTACGCCATAGTCGATTGAAATATTCCTGCAAACGGAATAGGTCCTTTCTATGAAGCCTTCTTCTTTTTTCGTTCCGTACAATCCTATTCCTTCACGGAAAAGTGCATCTACATCGGAAAGATGTTCTTCAAATGCTTTCATGATGCTGCGCAGTGACCAGACAAAAATTCCAGAATTCCAGAGAAAATCACCACTAGCAAGGAAAGTCTCGGCCAGTTCAAGGTTTGGTTTTTCGGTAAAAGTTTTCACTTTTCGGATCATAGGATCAGGATCATAAGCCAGACCTTCTTCAAACTGTATATATCCGTAGCCGGTGTCCGGCCGGCTGGGTTTGATGCCGAGGGTCATGAGCCAGTCGTTTTTGCTTGCGGCTTCGAGGGCCGAAAGAATATTTCTCACAAACTCATCTTCTTTTAAGATGATATGATCGGAAGGGGCGACCACAATACTGGCGTTCGGGTTTCTTTCCCTGATCCGGTAATTGGCAAAAGCTATGCAGGGTGCTGTATTCCGTCTCATAGGCTCGCACAGCACCTGGTCTTCGCGAATGTCTTCCAACTGGTTTAAAACAAGCTCTTTGTATTCCCCGTTGGTAACGATATAAATATTTTCGGCAGGACAAACTCTTCTCATCCGGTCGAAGGTTTGCTGGATAAGGGTTCGTCCGGTACCCAGGATATCGATGAATTGTTTGGGATGGGATGTTCTGCTCATGGGCCAGAACCTTGCGCCGATGCCTCCAGCCATAATAACACTATAGTAGTTTTCTTTCACCTGCATAAATATCAATTTAATATATTACATTTTCTTTCAATTGTTCTTCAGGAATAACTTCAGCCAGGGAGTTTACCAGGAAGACTCTTTTATCCTGGAGACAAATACATCGATACCGAGTCCTTCTCTTCTCCATCTTAATAAAAGTACGGCCGGAAGGAATTCCAAATGTTGCGCCCTGGGGCAGGTCCTCAAGATATACGCGCTTAATGTCGTCATAGCGGGCAAGGACCTTATGCAGTTCCCGGTCGGATCCGCTGGATGCCCTGGCATTCCTGAGGTAATTCTGCAAAACAGTAGCAACATCCTCGGGAAAAACCCCGGATTCAAGGAAAGGATCCATGAGTTCCCGAAAAGAATGTTTCCATTCCCTGCCGTGCGGTTTTACCCGGTTTCCATAGCGGTCCCAAACATCCACATGAGCGATCTCGTGAACAAGTGTAATCAGGAAATTATAAGAATTCAGATTATGATTCACGCTGATCCTCCGCGGGGCTCCGTTCACAGGTGGGCGAAAATCACCCAGTTTGGTAAGTCTTTTCCTGGAAATTCTCAAATGCACGCGAAAACGTTGCAGAAGTTCAAGCATCATATCGGCTGAACTGTCCGGAACATACTTAACGAGTACATCTTTGTATTTATCCATGATAAATAAATGTCTCCGGTGTGATTTGCAGGTTCATACTCCATCTCGGACAATCGCAGTTACGGCGGCTGGGTTTTTTCCGGTAACCGCTTCTTGTCGAAGAACAAGCCGCAAGGCCAGCCAGGATCACAACCAGGAACAAGTAAACCATCACCGGACGTATCTTTCCCCTTATCATACTACAGCGTAATTAAGATATAAAGGAATAACGAATTCCTGTGTAATTATTATTCCTACCTATATTTTTCCATTAACAAATATACTTATTTATCCTAAACTTCCGAACATGCGGAAAGTCATAGGTTTCATTTTCTGCTGACAAACCCCATTGATAAATCCAGGCTACTTTTGTAATTTTATGCCTAACTTAGCCCTGAAAACCACGAAGCCATGTTCCAGCTTTTCGGAAAATATTTTTTACTGATGCGGGAGGTTTTTCACCGGCCCCAAAAATGGCGTGCTTTCCGTAAGCAGTTATTCATAGAGTTCGTGAGCCTCGGTGTGGAATCTTTGGGGATAGTGGCCATTATCTCCGTTTTTATGGGAGCTGTATTGGCAATACAAACTGCTTTCAACATTGACCTTCCTCTGGTTCCTATGACCATGGTAGGGTTTACTACCCGCCAGGGGGTTATATTGGAATTCTCCCCTACCATCATTTCCCTGATCCTTGCCGGCAAGGTCGGAAGCCGTATTGCTTCAGAGATTGGCACCATGCGTGTCACCGAGCAGATCGATGCGCTGGAGATCATGGGAGTGAACCCGGCCAATTTCCTTATACTCCCGAAAATAGCGGCATCAATACTTATTAATCCATTCCTTATCATCTTCAGCATGTTTCTGGGAATATTCGGAGGATGGCTTGCCTGTGTAACAACCAACCTTGTGAGTTCCTCCGATTATGTCACCGGTATCCGTTCCTGGTTTAATCCGTATACCATCACCTATGCCCTTACCAAAACAGTGGTTTTTGCTTACCTTATCTCTTCCGTATCGGCCTTTCACGGGTATATCATCAGGGGAGGGGCACTGGAAGTTGGCAGCGCAAGCACCAAAGCCGTTGTACAGAGCAGCATCCTGATCATTATCTTTAACCTCATCCTAACTCAATTGTTGCTTACATGATAGAAGCCCGGAACATATACAAATCATTCGGCGGGCATGAAGTGCTGAAAGATGTCTCTTTCCGTTTTGAGGCTGGTAAAACCAATCTTATTATCGGTCAGAGCGGTTCCGGCAAAACGGTTTTCATGAAATGCCTTGTCGGCTTATACAATGCCGACAAAGGTGAAGTAGATTATGACGGCCGGATTTTTTCTGCCATGAGAGACAGGGAAAAGAAAAAACTGCGACAGGAAATGGGAATGCTTTTCCAGGGAGGAGCCTTGTTTGATTATATGACGGTCGAGCAAAACGTTATGTTCCCTCTCAATATGTTCACATCCTCATCTCAGAGTGAAAAACTGGAAAGGGTAAACTTCTGCCTTCAAAGAGTGAACCTGAAAGAAGCCAACAATCTTATGCCTTCAGAACTTAGTGGAGGTATGATTAAAAGAGTCGCTATCGCCAGGGCAATCGCGATGAATCCAAAATACCTCTTTTGCGATGAACCCAACTCGGGGTTGGATCCTAAGACGGCAGGTCTGATCGATGAACTGATCAATGAAATAACCCATGAATACAATATCACTACCGTAGTAAATACACATGATATGAATTCCGTTCTGAACATTGGAGATAACATTGCTTTTATTGTCAATGGAACGATATGCTGGAAAGGCTCCAAAGAACAAATTCTCAACTCCGGTAATCCCGAACTGGATGATTTTATCTTTGCTACTGAGTTAACAAGAAGATTAAGAAAATGAATTTCCTCGACATCATTCTGTTAATCCCTATGATATGGTTCCTGTACCGGGGATTTACCAAAGGGTTTATTATTGAATTAGCTTCCCTTATCGCATTGATCGCTGGAATCTGGGTAGCTATCCATTTTTCCTTCTATGTAGGAGATTTCCTGGCCAAGCACATGGATATCAGCGAGAAATATCTTGGGATCATTTCTTTTATTGTCACATTCCTGATTGTTGTGATCGTAGTTATTATAATCGGTAAGATCGTGGAACGCTTTGTTGACCTTATCGCGCTTGGATTTCTGAACAAACTGGCAGGTGCTGTATTTGGAGTGCTGAAAGCTGCATTTATAATGAGTATCATTATTTTCATCATCAACTCATTTGATGAAGACAGTAGCATCATTACTCCAAAAATGAGAGAAGGGTCACTGCTTTATAAACCCGTTGAATCGCTTTTTCCCATGATCATTCCAAGGATCAACCTGGATACCTGGGATGGCATCCGGGACAATGAACAAGATATTATATAGAAAAGCCTGGACCCGTTTATTAACTTTCGATGGCTGTTACTCCGGGCAATTCTTTCCCTTCGATATATTCCAGCATAGCTCCGCCGCCTGTAGATACATAGCTTACCTTGTCTGCCAGGTTGTATTTATTGATGGCTGCTACCGAATCACCGCCACCGATAAGGGAAAATGCACCCTTTCCTGTTGATTTTGCCACAGCTTCAGCAATAGCGCGGGTTCCAGCTTCAAAGTTTGAAAACTCAAATACCCCCATGGGTCCATTCCACAATATGGTTTTCGATTTTTCAATTACTCCGGTGAATTGTTTTACTGTCTCCGGCCCTATATCCAAACCCATCCAGCCATCCGGGACTTCCATAGAACTGCAGGATAATTTTTGGGCTTCATTATCAAAAGCATCGGCAGCCAGGGCATCAACGGGTATCATGAGGTTTACACCCAGTTCTTTTGCTTTGATAAGCGTTTCTTTAGCCACACCAATCAACTCCTCTTCAACCAGCGAATTTCCGACTTTACCGCCCATAGCTTTTATAAAGGTAAACATCATACCTCCGCCGATGAGGAGATTATCAACCTTACCCAGGAGATTACGGATGATCTCGATCTTCCCGGAAACTTTTGCTCCGCCGAGAATAGCGGTAAACGGCCTTTGGGTATCGACCAGAACCTTATTGATATTTGCCAGTTCATTGCCCATGATATACCCAAACAGCTTGTCGTTCGGGAAAAATTTAGCAATAATGGCAGTGGAGGCATGTGCACGGTGTGCTGTCCCGAAAGCATCATTAATGTATACATCACCCAGGCGGGCAAGCTTTTCGGCAAAAGCCTCATTTCCTTTGGTTTCTTCAGGATAGAACCGAAGATTCTCAAGCAGCAGAACCTCCCCGCCTTTCAGGGCTTGAGCTTTTTCGACTGCTTCTTCCCCGATGCAGTCTCCGGCAAACCCAACTTTCACACCAAGCACCTTGTTGAGATAAGGCAGGAGATGTTTGAGGGAATACTTGTCTTCCGGGCCGGTTTTGGGTCGGCCCAGGTGTGACATCAGGATGACAGCCCCTCCCTCAGCAAGAATTTTGGAGATCGTCGGAACGGCTGCATCTATGCGTGTTGTATCGCTTATCTCAAAATTCTCATTCAAGGGCACGTTGAAATCCACCCTGATAAGTGCCTTGCGGCCATGAAAATTATAATTGTCGATGGTTTTCATATTATATATTTAATTTCAGGAGTTATTATTTTGCAAATTTAAAATAATGTGATGTATCTTTCGCATCCGAACTTGTAATTCGGAAGATCCGTCACCGGATTAAAAAATTATCTCAGCAAACCATGAAAAGTATACAGGAAGGCGCAATCACATTAAAACTTCCCGGAACGGGGACTTCAATCTTTGCGGTTATGTCGCAGGCTGCCGCGGAACATGGGGCTTTGAATCTTTCACAAGGCTTCCCTGATTTTGAGGTTTCACAGGATCTGGTCGACCGCATCCATTTTTACATGAAGAAAGGCATGAACCAGTATGCACCGATGACAGGGATTCCCCGGCTCCGGCAAAGGATTTCTGAAAAAACACTCAGGTTGCATGGAGTTTTGTATGATCCTGAAAAAGAAATCAATATTGTTGCCGGAGCCACGCAGGGAATCTTTACAACAATAATGTCAATGATCCACAAAGGTGATGAAGTGATCATTTTTGAGCCGGCTTACGACAGCTATGCACCTTCTGTCAGCTTAAGCGGAGGGGTCGTCCGCCGGGTTCAGCTTACCTTTCCTGAATACAGGATACCATGGGATCAGGTAAGAGAATTAATCAATCCTGCTACGAGGATGCTCATTATTAACAGTCCGCACAATCCCTCCGGCAGTACTCTGGAAGAAGACGATATGCAGGAGCTTATTGGGCTCACAAGAAATTCAAATATCCTGATCCTCAGCGATGAAGTATATGAACATCTGATATTCGACGGAAAAAAGCACCTCAGCGTAAGCCGGTATTCTGAACTGGCCTCCCGCAGCTTTGTCATGGGTTCGTTCGGTAAAACCTACCATGCCACAGGCTGGAAAATGGGATACGTGCTGGCTCCTGCCGCTCTGATGAAGGAATTCCGGAAATCACACCAGTTCATCGTATTTACCTGCAACACCCCTGTCCAATGGGCAATCGCAGACTTCCTGGGAGACCCCTCCACTTATGAAAACCTGGGGGCATTTTACCAGGAAAAAAGAGATCATTTCGCTAAAAAGATCAGCTCATCGCGCTTCCGGATCATCCCTTCACACGGCACATATTTTCAACTGCTTGATTTCAGCGGGATATCGGATATGAACGACCTTGATTTCGCCTTGTTTATGACAAAAAATCATAAAATTGCTTCCATTCCTGTTACACCATTTTATGAAAATCCACCTGACCTTAAGGTATTACGCTTTTGTTTTGCAAAAAAAGAAGAAACACTTAACCAGGCAGCAGAAATTTTATGCAGGATCTGAAAATCACATTAATACAAACTTCCCTTGTCTGGGAAGATAAAAAGAGTAATCTCAGGATGCTGGAAGACAAGATCATGTCTATCCAGGAACCGACTGATCTGATCATATTGCCTGAGATGTTCAGCACGGGTTTTGTTATCACTCCACAAACACTTGCCGAACCCTGGGACGGCCCTGCTTTTCAATGGATGAAGCTGATGGCCAGTCACAAAGCCTGTGCCATCACAGGCAGCATTATTGTGGAAGATCAGGGCAAATATTTCAACCGGCTATATTGGATCACTGCCGACGGTTTTTACCGGATGTATGATAAAAGGCACTTATTCAGGATGGGTAAGGAACATGAGAGCTTTTCCATGGGAAAATCACGGTCAGTCATCGACTACAAAGGATGGAAGATCCTGCCACTTATATGCTACGACCTGCGTTTCCCCGTTTGGAGCAAAAACCGCTACATTAACGGAAAATACGAATACGATCTGCTGATATATGCTGCCAATTGGCCCGCAGTAAGATCGAACATATGGAAGAATTTACTGATGGCCAGATCCATTGAAAACCTTGCCTATGTTGCCGGTGTCAACAGGGTAGGTCTGGATGGCAACAATGTTGACCATAGCGGCGATTCCTGTGTACTTGAACCCTCAGGGAAAATATTACTATCTATTCCCCCGGGAATGGAGAAAACGGCGAATATCACACTGAGTATGGAAAATTTGCATCAATTCAGGGAGAATTTCAACGCGGGTTTGGATTGGGACAGTTTTTCCATTCAGTGTTAAGTTATAAGTAGCTCATTTACAAAAACCAAGGTAATTCTTGCTTTATGTCATCCGAATCCATTAACTTCGCAGCCTGAAAACTTTCTTCGACAAATGAATATCATCATTGCAGGAGATGGAGAGGTTGGGCTGCATCTGGCCCAGGAGCTTTCGAGCGAAAGCCATAATATTACTATCGTCGATCCTCACGAGGACCTTATCCGCATGGTGGAATCACATTCCGACCTTCTGGCGATAAAGGGAGACTCAACATCGGTAGAAGTACTGCGCAATGCCAATGTGAAAAAGGCCGACCTGTTGATCTCAGTCCTGCATGATGAACGGACAAATATTGTTACCGCATCACTGGGCAAACAGCTGGGCGCCAAACGTTCTATTGCCAGAGTAAATAACCTGGAATATCTCATTCCGACAAACCTTGCCCTTTTCAATCAGATGGGCATCGATAGCCTGGTTTGTCCGGAAGATATTGCCGCCACGGAAATCACCAACCTTTTGCGGCAAACAGCTGCCACGGAAATATTCGATTTCAGTGGTGGTAAACTTTTTCTCTTCCTGATCAAACTGGAAGAAAATGCTCCTGTTGCAAATAAATCCCTTACTCAAATAGCCCAGGAATACAGTCATCTCGACTACAGAGCCGTTGCTATCCATCGTAATTCCAAAACCATTATACCCAAGGGCAACGACAAGATCATGGCTAACGACCTGGTCTATGTAATTACAAAACCCGGAGGGATAGACCACCTGCTGAAGCTGGGAGGAAAGACAAGGATAGAGATTAAAAATCTTATGATCCTGGGTGGTGGCCGGGTAGGCAGGACAACAGCCAAAAGACTGGAAAAAACCCTTGACATTAAGTTGGTTGAGATGGACAAAGAAAAAAGCGCCAATCTTGCCAACTATCTTGAGGATACCCTTGTCATCCAGGGTGACGGACGCGACCTTCAACTACTTGAAGACGAGGGCATAAGCAAAACAGATGCATTTATTGCCTGCACCAACAGTTCTGAAACCAATATTTTAACATGCCTTCATGCTAAAAAACTTGGAGTCAAAAGGACGATCGCCCTGGTTGAGAATATTGATTACATCGACATATCCCAGAATCTTGGTATCGACAGTGTAATCAACAAAAAGCTTACCACAGCCAGTTACATTGTAAGATTTACCATGGATGCTGAGGTCACATCCCTCAAGTGTCTCAGCGGTATTAATGCAGAAGTTCTTGAATTTGTTGCCAAACCACATTCAGCTATTACAAAAAAGCCCATCAAGGACTTGAACATGCCGGGAGGAGCGCTAATAGGAGGAATCATTCGTGGTGAAGACAGCTTTATTGCTGTCGGAGACTTCCAGGTGCAGGAGAACGATAAGGTTGTAGTTTTTTCACTTCCTGAAGCCATACATAAAGTAGACAGGCTCTTTAACTAATTTTTCATGCGAAGCTGGGCGGATTTAAATATAAAAGCCATCATACAAACCCTTGGGTTTTTGATATTTATTGAAGGTCTCTTTATGTTTACCGGGATTCCCTTTGCCATTTACTATAAAGAAACTTGTTATTCCCTGCTTTTTGCCGGGCTTATCACCAGCGCTACGGGAGGTTTATTGTGGCTGGTAATGAAGAAAAGAGCCGTAAAGTACATAGGAAAACGCGAGGGATATATCATCGTAGCTACCACCTGGATAATCATTTCCTTGTTCGGAACGCTGCCCTTTTTGTTTTCCGGTGCCATTAACAATTTCACCGACGCTTTTTTTGAAACGATATCGGGATTCACAACAACAGGAGCCACTATTCTCACCGATATTGAAGCCCTGCCAAAAAGTATTCTTTTCTGGAGAAGCATGACCCACTGGATCGGAGGAATGGGTATCATCGTTCTGACCGTTGCCGTTTTACCTGTATTGGGCATTGGAGGAATGCAGCTTTATGCAGCTGAGATGCCAGGGCCAACCAAAGATAAACTTCATCCCCGTATTACTCAAACCGCTCAGCGTCTCTGGGGTATTTACCTTTTGTTTACACTTATTCAGACTATCCTGTTGCTGGCCGGAGGTATGAGTCTTTTCGATTCACTTTGCCATACCTTCGGCACACTCGCCACCGGAGGGTTTTCAACACAAAACAGTAGCATTGCAGGGTATTCCCCATATATCCAATATGTTATCATAGTCTTTATGTTTCTGGCAGGAACCAGCTTTACTTTACATTATTTCGCGCTCCACGGGCAAATTAAAAAGGTTTGGCAAAATGAGGAGTTCCGCTATTACCTTTATTTAATCCTTATTTCCGTGGTCATAATCACCGGAGTGCTCATTGCTCTCGACGATGATCCCATAGAAAAAGCATTCAGGGACTCCCTTTTCCAGGTAGTATCCATCGTAACCACTACGGGATATATAACCGACGATTACCTTCTTTGGCCTAACATGGTATGGTTTATCCTCATACTGCTTATGTTTGTAGGGGGCATGGCCGGTTCCACCGGTGGGGGAATCAAGGTAATACGTCAATTGCTGCTATTTAAGAACAGCTCCCAGGAATTAAAAAGGCTGATCCACCCAAATGCTATCATTCCTGTTAGATTGAACGGGAAGGCGGTTCCCCAGGAAATCATCTTCAAGGTTATGGCCTTTTTCCTGCTGTATATAATAATTTTTGCATTTGGAACACTGGTAATGTCATTCATGGGGCTGGATTTTGAGAGTGCCCTGGGTGCATCGGCAGCAACCATAGGAAATATAGGTCCGGGAATAGGATCCGTAGGACCGGTAGGAA
>JAHJRE010000158.1 GCA_018831055.1 Bacteroidota bacterium | reverse complement strand
CCCGGCCCCTCTCCTGAAGGAGAGGGGAGACGTGACTGCAAAACTGAACCGGATTTACCTTGATTAGTGTGATTAGCGCGAAAGCCCCTTCTCCGATCACACCACCTCACCCCCGGCCCCTCTCCGATCAAACCACCTCACCCCCGGCCCCTCTCCTGAAGGAGAGGGGAGACGTGACTGCAAAACTGAACCGGATTTGCCTTGATTGGCGTGATTAGTGCGGTAGCCCCTTCTCCTTCAGGAGAAGGGGTTGGGGTTGAGGTGGGGTGATCAAAGAGAAGGGGTTGGAGATGAGGTAGTGTGAAAAAAGAGAAGGAGATGTGGATGAGGTGGATACTTTATAGCTATTAATAAAGTTTTCACAAATAGACAATACAAGATTATTTTATGATGATGCGTTCTTCAAAATATTTTTATATTTGAAAGGAATCAAAAAATAACAGCATATGAAGGAATATAAAAACCTAAAAGTGAGTATTTCTGATGGGATTATTCTGGTGCAGATCAATCGCCCGGAAGCGCTGAATGCATTGAATACCAATTTTTTTCATGAGATGGACGATGTGGTTGCAGATGTTAAAGGGAATCCTGAAATAAGTGTCATGATCATTACCGGCGAAGGAAAAGCCTTCGTTGCCGGGGCCGATATTTCCGAGATGGTTGATAAAACTCCTGAGGAAGGGTCAGCCTTTTCCCGTTTGGGGCAGAATACGTTCCGCAGCCTTGAGCTTTTGGATATTCCTGTATTTGCTGCCATTAACGGATTTGCATTGGGCGGCGGGCTGGAACTTGCCATGGGCTGTGATTTCAGGATCGCCAGCAGCAAAGCCCGTTTCGGGCAACCTGAGGTTAACCTTGGAATGATCCCGGGTTACGCGGGTACACAACGTCTTCCCAGACTTGTTGGACTAGCCGATGCACTTTTTTTGCTTATGACCGGGGAAATGATAGATGCCGCTGAAGCCCTCAGGATTGGCCTGGTGCAGAAAGTTGTTGAACCGGAAGCACTCATGGAAGAAACCATGAAAATTGCCAATATCATAAAATCCAAAGGCCCTAAAGCAGTCAGGAAGGTCAAATACGTCGCCCGTAAAGGCTTGCTCTCTCCTTTCGAAGAAGGTTGCGAACTTGAAGCAGAATATTTTGGCACACAATTTAAAGATGAGGGAGAAGAAGGAATGCGCGCCTTCCTGGAAAAAAGAAAACCAAACTGGTAATAATAAACCGGTTACGATTGTTGATATAATATCCAAAACCACTTAAAATTATTGCTTGATATGAATTACGAAGAAAGATTGCAAAACGTAACGGTGCTGGGTGCTGCGGGCAAAATGGGCAGCGGGATACTCCTGCTGACTGCCCTGGAAATGGCCGACCTGATGCTCAAACCGGAAAACAAGAAAAAGACATTCGTATTGAATGCCATGGATATTTCAAATGAGGGGCTCGCCGGAGTAATGAAATATCTCAGGGATCAGGTGCTGAAAGTGGCCGAAAAGAAAATGGTGCCATTACGCAGGATCTATGCCGACCGGGCTGATCTCATCGAAAACTCCGATATCGTTACAGAATATGTTAATGATGTGCTAAGCGTTGTTCACCCTACTACCCGGCTTGAAGCTGCTTATGAATCAAACCTGGTTTTTGAAGCGGTGAGTGAAAATAAAGACCTCAAAATTAAATTGTTCAGGCAGATCGATGAGAATAATCCCCACAAACCGTGGTTTTTTACCAATACCTCTTCGGTACCGATTAATATTCTTGACGAAGGTGCCAGGCTGGAGGGCAGGGTGCTGGGATTTCACTTCTACAATCCACCGGCAGTCCAGAAACTGGTAGAAATCATTGTTACCGGAAATACACAAAAAGAAGCTCACGAGTTTGCCCTTGAATTTGCCAAAAAACTTCAGAAAGTGGTTGTGCCTTCCAATGATGTTGCCGGTTTTATCGGGAATGGTCATTTCATGAGGGATGCCTTACACGGGATTCATGAAGTGGAAAGACTTTCTCAGGACATGCCTTACATCATGGCCGTTTATCTTGTAAACAGGATAACCCAGGATTTACTGGTACGACCAATGGGTATTTTCCAGTTGATCGACTACGTGGGTATTGATGTGGTAAGGTTCATCATGCAGGTAATGAACCCACATATGCCCGAGGAGGAACTCCACAGTCCGCTGCTCGATATGTATTTTGAGCAGGGTGTCAAGGGCGGGCAGAATCCCGACGGATCGCAGAAAGACGGTTTCTTTAAATACGAGAAAGGAAAGATTACGGCAATTTATGGCCCTTATGTGAAAAAGTATATTCCGGTGGACGAAATCCTGGAAAGTGCCGAAGAAAGGTTAGGAGACCTGCCTGCATCGCTCTTATCCTGGAAAGCTGCTATCAGGATTAAAGACCGTGATGCTGCGCTGAGAAATTTCTTCAACGATCTAAAGAACCTTAAGTCCTTGGGTGCTGATATTGCCGTGCAGTATGGAAAACGATCGAAAGACATTGGGGAAAAGCTGGTTGCCGATAAGGTAGCCGCCCACGCTGATGACGTTAATACTGTTCTGCTGACAGGATTTTTCCATGCCTACGGACCCATAAACAATTATTTTGACTAAAAAACTGCAAACTATGATACCAAGAAAAAAAGTATATATGGCTGCCGGTTACAATACCGTTTCCCTGGGAACCGGTCGCAGTGAGTTTAATCCCAAAAAAACAAGACCGGGTTTAGAACATTATATCAAAGAGGCCGGTACGGCTACACTTAACATGATAGGCGGTCCGGATAACGTGGATGAAGGCGTTATCGGTAATTTTATGGCCCCGCGTTTCAACAAGCAGGGCAATATGCCTGGCTTCATTCCTTATATTCACGATGGACTGGAGTTTAAGCCGTCAAGCAGTGTTGAAGGTGCCTGCGGTTCGGGTGCGCTTGCCCTCATGGGTGGGATCAAATCTGTTCTGGCCGAGACTGCCGATGTTGTACTGGTTGTTGGAGTGGAGGTTCAGAATACCATGAAGGCTATTTACGGGGCTGACGTACTTGCTGGAGCAGGCTGGTTCGAAAAACGCAAGAATGGGCATGCTTATTTCTTTCCCGGGCAGTTCAGCGATCGTGCCGGAGCCTATTATGATAAATACGGTTTCGACAGAACCAGGAAAGGCCTGGCCCGCTGGTTCCGTAATGCCATGGAAAATGCAAGGCTTTGCCCTACTGCCCAGGAATATGAGAACAAAGTGCCTGATCCAGAAACTCTGTACCTCAGCAGAAAACCCGATGGCCGCTTTTTCGTCGATAATCTCACGGTGTTCGATTGCAGCAAGGTATCCGATGGTGCTTCTGCCCTGATCGTAGCTTCTGAAGAAGGATTGAAAAAATGTGGTATTGATCCCAAAGATGCCGTCGAAATTGTCAGTTTTGCCCAGGTTGAACGAAATATCACCAAGGACCCGCCGGATCTGACCGAGCTCACAACCATCAAAAAGGCCGTTCATCGTGCTATGGAAAGCGCAGGAATAACTGTGGATCAACTGGGAACCATCGAAACCCACGATTGCTTCAGCATTGCAGGGATCCTGGCTATGGAGGCCCTTGGACTGGCGAAACCCGGTGAAGGTGCCGACTTCGTGGCTGCCGGCCATACCGCCAGAGATGGGAGGATTCCCGTTAATACAACCGGAGGACTTATCGGTTGGGGCCACCCCACCGGCGCCACCGGCGTTCACCAGGCAGTCACCATATGGGAACAACTGACCGGTAAAGCTGGGGCTGCACAAATCAATTTGCATCCCGACAAACCCTATGGGATGACAATAAACATGGGCGGCGACGACGTAACGGTTGTTTCAATTATTTATAAACCAGGAAAATAATCTTTCCTGTTACTGTTAAGATAGATTTTACGAAAAGCTTTCCAGGCGGGTGTTTTTAACTTTTGATTAACAAAACACCCGCCTGAGTTGTTGTATGTTTACGCGTAATTTGTAATTATTATAAATTAATTAAAATGAAAAAGTTTATACCCATTTTTTTCCTGATGGCATTCATGTCGGTGGAAATTGCCTTTTCCCAGGAAATGATCAATGATACCAAACCTATCATTAAAAAAGCAACCTACTTTGATAAAACTCCACCTTTGCGGAATATGAAAATCATCCTGCCGGGGGAACGTGACCGTAGCTGGAAAGATAACGAAATCCAGAATGAAGACAGGGATGAAACCATGATGTACAGTAGTTTCGTTCAGCCTGAGGTAGATATGGTTCAGCAAACAGAGATGGGAAGCAGGAATGTTACCGGTCCGCTTCAGAATTTTGCCGGGGTGGGAAGGATCACTGCATTGACACCTCCCGATACCGATGGCGATGTTGGCCCTGATCATTATTTCCAGATGGTTAATGTTTCTTTTGCTATTTGGGACAAGCAGGGAAATCTTTTATATGGCCCTGTCGATAACAGCACGTTATGGGATGGTTTTGTCGGGCCATGGACCGGAACCAACGACGGTGATCCTGTTGTGATCTATGATGAACTGGAAGATCGCTGGGTTGCCACACAGTTTGCTATTAACACCAATAACGGCACCTATTGGGAACTGATCGCTGTCTCAGAAACCCCTGACCCTACCGGAGCATATTATCGCTACGCCTTCCAATATTCACTGTTTAACGATTATCCCAAATTCAGCAACTGGCCTGATGCGTATTACGCCACGTATAATATGTTTGCCGGTGGGTATGCGGGAGCCACGATAGTTGCCTTTGAAAAGGATTCTATGCTGGTAGGCAGCCCAAATGCCCGCATGGTTGAATTCGGTCCTTATACCGCCCAGTATGGAACGAATACCGCGGATTTTGACGGAACAGCATTGCCTCCCGCCGGCTCGCCACAATGGGTAGTTAACCTGAACAAATACAATACCCAATCGCTTGAGGTATATAAATTCACAGTCGACTGGTCCAATCCTGCAAGCTCTACCTTTCAAAGCTGGGATAATCTGCCGGTGACTGCATTCAGCTTCTTTGACCCAAACGTGAGGCCGCAGTTGCCCCAGCCCAATTCATCCCAGTTGCTGGATCCCTTGTCGAAGTATTCGATGTATCCCCTGAAATACAGGAATTTCGGGACACATGAATCGATGACCATTAACCATACAGTGAAGCTGGGAACCAGAGCCGGGGTGCGCTGGTATGAGTTAAGAAAAGATGCCAGCCAGGATCACTGGTATATTTACCAGGAAGGAACCTACGCACCGAATGATGGACTAAGCCGCTGGATGGCCTCTATGGCCATGAATGCCAACGGAGATATTGCCCTGGGATATTCCGTTACCAGCGCCGATGTCTATCCCGGTATACGCTATACCGGCCGTTCAGCCTCCACACCTCTTGGGCAGATGGATGTTGAAGAAGTAACTATAGTTGAAGGATCGGGCTCACAGTCGGGTTCACCCCGCTGGGGCGATTACAGCTATATGAGTGTAGATCCTTCCGATGACCTGACATTCTGGTATACCCAGGAATATATTCCTACAACGGTGTGGGGAACCCGAATCGCTTCCTTTGATCTCGGTCCTTTGCAGCCTCCTACGGCTAATGCAGGAGAGGATAGTGAAATCTGCAGCGAGGAAGTCTTTTACGGACAGGGTAGTGCCACTTCTGCCCAGTCGGTAGAATGGGTCACCACAGGTGACGGTACCCTTATGTTTGCAAATACTTTGCAGCCTGCTTATATCCGGGGTACACAAGATCTTGAAAACGGATATTTCGATCTTATTATGACTGCCTTTGGCTATGAGCCGGGATGGGAAGACAGTGACACCGTTCACGTGGATATCCTGTTCGATGCCGTGGTGGATGCCGGGAACGACACACTTGTCTGCATCAACCATTCTATTCAGATGCAACCGGTCGTACAGAACGTCGACTCGGCAATGTGGACCACTGCCGGTGACGGGACCTTCAACGATCCGAACGAACTTTACGCAATATATACCCCCGGAAGCGCTGATATTGAGAATGGTAGTGTGATATTGTCACTCTATGGAAGCTCCGCGGACCCCTGTGATGGAGAAGACAGTGACGACCTTACCCTTACCATTGATGAATGTACCGGCATCGATGAACTATCCGGCCGTGATATCGCACTGGAGGTATATCCAAATCCATCTTCCGGAATTTTTAACCTGGATGTTCAGAGTCTGAACACAGAGCAGTTTACCCTCAGAATTTTGAATATTCATGGACAGCAGGTCTTTAGTGGCCGGCTTGGTTTTGAAAACGGACAGTATTCCAATTCCCTCGACTTCACCTATTTCCCTAAAGGCATTTACTACGTGGTTGTGCAGGGAGAGAAAAACAGCGTTACGCAGAGGATTGTGTTTAAATAGAAGGAGAAATTGTCGATTCTGTATTCTGTATTCTGTATTTACAATAGGATATACAATTGAGAATTTGCTATTTACAATGCATTGACAATATCAAATCGCACATTGCCAATCCTATTGTAAATACAGAATACAGAATACAGAATCAACAATCTCTCTTTCATCCGCAAGCCTTT
>JAHJRE010000157.1 GCA_018831055.1 Bacteroidota bacterium | reverse complement strand
CTTTAAAGGAAACTGTTTATTACGTAAAAAATACTGAGAGTGAACAGCAACCTGCTCTTTGCTTATACGATCTGGGGAAAAAGGAAGAAACAAACCTCGGTGACTACAACAATTACATCGTATCAGCCGACCGTAAAAAAATGATGCTATCCAAAGGAGGCAAATATGCGGTGATTGACCTTCCTAAATCCAAGATTAAAATTGATGAATATGTTGACCTCTCGGGGATGAAGGTTATGGTTGATCTGAAAGCGGAATGGAATCAGATCTTCAGGGAGTCATGGCGACAAATGCGTGATTTCTTCTATGATCCGAATATGCATGGTGTTGACTGGAATGCGGTATATGAAAAATATGCGGTATTGCTGCCCTATGTTAATAACAGGAATGATCTGAATTACCTCATTGGCGAAATGATTGGAGAACTTAGTGTGGGCCATGCCTACGTTAGCGGAGGTGATAAACCTGCGCCTAAAAGGATTAAAACAGGACTATTTGGTGCAGAATTAAGCCGCGATGATAATGGATACTATCGTATCGATAGGATACTGAAAGGTGAGAACTGGACACGTACCAAGAGGTCTCCGTTGACAGAGATAGGAGTTGATATATCAGAAGGTGATTATATCATTGCCATCAATGGAAAAGACCTTGCAGGAATTGATGATATATACAGTCTGATGCTGGATAAACCTGGTAAAACAGTGGAACTTACCGTAAATAGCAAACCTTCGGTTGATGGTAGTCGTAAAGTTATGATCAAACCCGTTGACGATGAAGCTGACCTGTATTACTACAATTGGGTCCAGGAAAACATACGTAAGGTGAATGAAGCTACTGACGGTCAGGTGGGCTATATTCACATCCCGGATATGGGCCCCGACGGATTAAACGAATTTGTGAAGTATTTCTACCCCCAATTGGGGAAAAAGGCCCTGATCATCGATGATCGTGGCAATGGCGGAGGAAATGTATCCCCTATGATTATTGAGAGATTGCAGCGCGAATTAGTTTTGCTCCGTATGGCCAGAAATACCAGTACTTATACCATGCCAAGGGAAATGATGGTAGGTCCTAAGGTTCTCCTTATCGACAATTTCTCTGCTTCTGACGGAGATCTATTTCCCTATCAGTTCAAAACACTGGGATTGGGGAAAGTAATCGGTGTAAGATCATGGGGAGGTGTAGTCGGTATTCGCGGTTCCTTACCCTTTATCGACGGTGGTTCTCTGCAGAAACCCGAGTTCTCAACGTTTGACCTCGAAGGAAAATGGGCTATTGAAGGACATGGCGTTGACCCGGATATTATTGTTGATAATGATCCGGCCAAAGAATATGCCGGTGAAGACCAGCAATTGAATAAAGCAATCGAGGTAATCCTGGAAGAGATCAAAAACTTTGATTACAAAAACGAACAAGCAATACCGGATTTCCCGGATAAATCAAAATAAGCAATCAGGCGCCTCAAAACGGGGCGCCTTTTTTTGTTACTTTTATCTTCAAATGACTGTACGATTTATTCTTTTCCTTTCCCTTATGATGTCAGGACTGTCAACCCTGACACAAACCATTATTCCTGGTGGATTTGTTAGTGGTACATGGGATAAATCAGGCTCTCCCTACCTGGTACAGGGCGATGTTACCGTACATTCCGATTCCTTCCTATACATTTTGCCAGGAACGGAAGTCCGATTCGGTTCTGATAATGGAATGGATGTATATGGCGTATTGAAGATTATCGGCGTCCTAAACGATTCTGTTTTTTTAACCGCCACAGATACCACTCTGGGATGGAATGGATTGGGTATTTATAACCAGATAAATGCCGGTACCGACAGCTCAGAAATTAGGTTCGCAAAGGTTCAATATGCCGGTAACGCTGCTTTGCAAGGACAAGGAGGGGCTCTTTACGCGGAAAATTCGGCGAGGATGATCATAAGCAACAGCCGCTTATGCTATAACAGGGCTGAATCAGGAGCAGGAATATATTTGCGGAATTCACCGGTTAATTTGAAAAACTTGAGAATTGACCAAAATACGGCGGGAAACAAAGGAGGTGGAATATTTTGCCATAACTCCAATGTCATTTTGGATAATATTCATGTGATATACAACAACTCCCTGACAGGAGCAGGTTTGTACCTTCTCGCTTCCGATGTTTTATTAACCGGCTCTTCCATAAACCATAACATTAGCATGGCTGGTGGTGGTGGCGCTGTATTGCATGAGGGATCAGATGGTGTTTTTTCTAACACTAGTTTTAGCTGGAATACAGCTCATGGTAGTGGTGGGGGAGTGGCTCTGCTGGAAAACAGCTTGGCTTCATTCTCTTATTGCTCCTTTGAAGGAAATAATTGTATCCAGGAACAATACCTTGCCTACGGTGGCGGTGTTTTTATTACGAATTATGACAATATCCCGGTTTTCACCAATTGTGTATTTTTAGATAATCATACAGATAATAATGGAGGTGGATTATACTCTGAATCACCTCTACGAATACTGAATTCATTGGTGGTGTATAATCTGGCAGGTGATAGTGCTACCTTGGGTGGAGGAGGACTCTTCCTGGGTAAAGAGTATTCTCTTATCATCAATACAACATTTTCCGATAACATGGCAGCACAGGGTTCTGCCTTCTATCTTTGGGCTGCAGGAGCAGATGTTTTTAATAGTGTCGTCTGGGATGATCTCTTTCCCCCGGAAAAGAGAATATTCCTGGATGCTTTGTCATTTCCCGCAAGACTAAGGTTGCACCATGGAACCCTTATTGACGGCGAAGCTTCGATTGGGGGCAGAGGAGTGTTTAATCTTGAATATGGGGACGAAATGCTGGATTCTGATCCTTTGTTTATCGGTGCCGGAAATTTTAATCTTACAAATAATTCACCTTGCATTGACAAAGGTTTGCTGGATAGCCTGGCTATTATAATCCCACCCTTTGACCTGGCAGGGAATCCAAGGGTTGTTGGTGACAGCATTGATATGGGATGTTATGAAAATCAGCATGGGATAGGGATTTTTACTCTTCAGGAAGAAACAGGATGCAGGATCTATCCTTCCCCATTTACAGAGAGTTTTAAGGTTGAATTACTTGATGGTATGATCATCGATGTTTTGCTGTATGATCTTTCAGGAAAAAGGCTGATATATTATTTGAATGAGCAAAGACAGGATAATAAAAGCTGTGAAATATATGTACCTTATCTGAGCCCGGGTATATACATCCTAAATATTATTACCTCCAAAGGAAAAGTTTCAGCAAGATTGATAAAAAAATAAGCAGCCCGCGGAATAAACCGAAAGGCTGCTTTTCTTATTT
>JAHJRE010000156.1 GCA_018831055.1 Bacteroidota bacterium | reverse complement strand
TTAACCACGAAAACGGTTTTACGTTTATGATAAAACCGTTCGTAAATATCTGATTTTTTAAAAATGATTCAAGAAAAAATTATCATCCTTATAAAAACTTATTAACAATCCCTTATTTGAAGGGAGAATCCGGCTCCTTAGCCATGTGCTTGTAAACCATTTTATCCATGAAACCGGGGAAAAATTTGTTTAAAAAAACGGTAAGCTTTCCCTGACGGGTCAGGATAAGCGTTTTTTTTCTTTTTTCAATGGCCCTGGCTATATGGACGGCAACTTCTTCTGCGCTCATCATCTTATCTTCTTCACGGGGTGATTCCCCCTGCATGTTTCCTTTCCCGTTCAGTGCTGTATTCCGGATGTTGGAGGCTGTAAAGCCCGGACAAGCGATCAGCACGTGCAACCCGGTTTTAAGGTTTTCTATTCTCAGGGTTTCCAGGAACCCGTGCATGGCAAATTTGGAGGCGGAATAGCCTGTCCTTCCTGGAAGACCTTTATACCCGGCTATAGAAGAAACCCCCACAACACTACCCTTTGAGGCAAGCAGATATGGCAATGCAAACTTTGTGCAATAAACCGTTCCCCAGAAGTTCACATCCATAAGCCTGCGTATGACCTGCAGGTCTGTTTCCAGGAATAGAGCACGCATAGAGAGTCCGGCATTGTTAATCAGCACATCAATTCCACCGAATCTCTTAACTGTTTCTTCAACCAACCTGCGGCAATCATCCTCAATGCTTACATCGGCAGTAAGGGCAAGCACCTCTGTCCCTGTTGCCTTTAATTCGTTTTCAACGGCTTCAAGCTTCTCACGATTGCGGGCAACAATCACCACCTTTGCCTTTCTTGCGGCCATTTCAAAAGCCAGAGCCCTGCCAATTCCTGATGAAGCTCCGGTAACGATCACGGTTTTTCCAATCATGTCTCAGGATTTTCCTGCAATGTTAACAATTTTGCTTTTATCCCTAAACTTCAATTCCGGTTAAGAAGAAATTCCATAGTATCAACCCCGTCCGCATAATCCCATAATGCAGGAAACTGTGTGGTCCCGGGCCTTATGCTTCCCGGAAACAATAACTGTTCGTCCACAATGCACTGGATTTTTTCATGGTTATCCCCCAAAAAGGAATTAACTTCCGAAATATCCTCATACAACATATAATGAACGGTGCCCACGGGGGAGATCATTGTGGCGGAAGGCTTCATCATAAAAAATCCATTATCGAAGAAAACATCCCTGTTCAGAAGATATAAAGCCTTGTAATACTGGTAATTATTCATATACTTCGTATGTTCCTGCACATCCGACCACCTGGAGAAATTAGCCATAAACAAACCTATATCGGTTTCTTTCGGAACAAACAGCAAGGAAACATTCCGGCAACCCAGTCCGAAATACCTGAAAATATCTTCACCAAGACCTTCGAAGTCATCATCTCCTGAACGCACGATGGCAACGCTGTTTCTGTTCTTCCTGATTATTTTCGGGACATTTCTGAAATAATATTCGAAATATCTTGAAGTATTTGTGCTTCCGGTAGCGATGATGCAATCAAAATCCTGCAGTTTTCCTTCGGCAAAACAAATCCTGTCGTTAAGAGAAGAGTCAAAAGAAATCAGTAATTCGAGAATAGCCCGGGTCAAGCCTGCATCGTCTGTGGATGTTCTGGCAATCAGTTTATGACCCGATGCAAGCACGCAGAGGGCATCGTGCAATCCAACCAGGGGGATATTTCCTGCCATGATCACTCCTACTTTAAGCATCCTGCCAATCCTGTCAACTTTCCCCTGATACCTGTCCAGCCATTTGTTTACCGATTCTTCGCAAAGCGCTTCTGACCACGATTTGAGGCTGAAAGCCACATTATCCAATGTAAACCATGGATTTAGATCCCGGGCATGACGGGCAACTTTGAATAAGTGTCCTGCAGCCTCCCGGCCCAGGTATTCATTTCCGGTAAGAATGACCTCTGAAATGCGACCTGCCTCCTCCCCGAGATCTGCCAGGGCCTTCCTGAAATTCTGATTATTCATTCGTTTTTTTTTAATATTCGTAGTGAAATTATTAACATTTGCATGATACTAAAATTTCATCTAAATTACGGGGAAAATCTATATCTTTGCTTCATTCTGTGTTTAACAGAATACATTAATGCTAAAGGTATAAAATTTTAAAACGAAGCGGTATTATGAAAAAGCACAATTTTAACGCAGGACCCTCAATCTTGCCACAGTTTACTATCGAAAACACTGCCAAAGCCGTTTTGGACCTCGACGGAAGCGGTTTGTCCATCATGGAAATTTCGCACAGGAGCAAAGATTTCCAGGCTATCATGGATAAGACGGTTGAAATGTTCAAAGAGTTGCTGAATATTCCGGAAGGTTACTCGGTATTATTTCTGGGAGGCGGAGCCAGCCTGCAGTTTGCTATGGTTCCCTTCAACCTGATGAACAAGAAGGCGGCCTATCTGAATACAGGAGCCTGGTCGAAGAAAGCCATCAAGGAGGCCAAATTTTTCGGGGAAGTGGATGTGGTTGCATCATCGGAAGACAAGAACTTCAACTACATTCCGAAAGGATACACCATACCAAAAGATGCCGATTATTTCCACATCACAACGAATAATACCATTTTTGGTACCGAGCTCAAGCACGATATTGACTCTCCTATCCCACTGATCGCCGACATGTCGTCGGATATTTTCAGCCGCCCGGTTGATGTCAGCAAATACGCGATGATCTACGGTGGTGCCCAGAAAAATTTTGCACCTGCCGGTGTTACTTTCGTGATCCTTCGCGACGATATCCTGGGAAAAGTGGAAAGACCCATCCCCACCATGCTTAAGTATGAAACGCACATCAAGGATGGTTCCATGTTCAATACACCTCCTTGTCTGCCCATTTATGCAGGGCTCCAGACACTCATCTGGTTAAAGAACCTGGGTGGATTGGCTGAGATGCAAAAAATCAACCACAAAAAGGCAGATCTGCTTTACACGGAGATCGAACGGAATTCGCTCTTCAGGTCAACAGTACCGTTGAAAGAAGACCGTTCTTTGATGAATGTATGCTTTATCATGGCTGAAGGAAAAGAAGATATGGAAAAGGGATTCCTGGATTTTGCCGTTTCAAAGGGCATGGTAGGCATTAAAGGACATCGTTCTGTTGGTGGTTTCCGTGCTTCCCTTTACAATGCAATGCCAATAGAAAGCGTTCAGGCTCTGGTAGATGCAATGCAGGAATTTGAAAAAATGAATAAATAGGCTAAATTTTTTTTGGCAGTTAAAAAAATTAACGTATTTTTAGATATGGCAAAAGTATTGGTAGCAACAGAAAAACCCTTCGCCGCAAAAGCTGTGAGCGACATTCGCAAGGTGATAAGCGACGCAGGTTATGAATTGGTCCTTCTGGAAAAGTACACCGACAAGGCTGATTTGCTCAAAGCAGTGGCTGACGTGGATGCCATCATCATCCGCAGCGATATTGTCGATAAGGAAGTGATTGATGCGGCGAAAAACCTGAAAATCGTTGTCAGGGCCGGTGCCGGTTATGATAATATCGACCTTGGGGCAGCTACAGCAAAAAACGTGGTAGCCATGAATACACCGGGACAGAATTCCAATGCCGTGGCAGAACTGGCATTCGGGATGATGGTGTATCAGGCACGCGGGCAGTTTAACGGCAAATCGGGAACCGAACTCAAGGACAAGACCCTGGGCATTCACGCTTACGGTAATGTTGGTAAGCTTGTGGCCAGAATTGGAAAAGGTTTCGGTATGGATATCTATGCCTTCGACCCCTTTGTTGCCAAAAGCGACATAGAAGCCGACGGTGTGAAGGTATTGGATAGCGCAGAAGATCTGTACAAAACATGTCAGTACATTTCCCTGCACATCCCGGCCAATGAGAAAACAAAAAAATCCATCAACTTCAATCTTCTTTCCCTTATGCCTGAGGGTGCAACCCTCGTCAACACAGCCAGGAAAGAAGTGATTGATGAAGATGGACTGATGAAAATGTTTGAGGAAAGAAAGGATTTTACCTATGTAAGCGACATTGCACCCGACTGCCTTCCCCAGCTTGAAGAGAAATTCAAAGGCAGGTTCTATGCAACCCCGAAAAAAATGGGGGCACAGACCGCCGAAGCGAATATCAATGCAGGGATCGCAGCCGCCATGCAAATTGTGGCTTTCCTGGAAAAAGGCGACAGGACTTTCCAGGTCAACAAATAATAAAAATATGCAGGAGCTGTGCGTTGCTCCTGCATATTTGTTTTTTAAACCAGCCATTATTAACGAAGAATCAGAGTGTATGGACAGCGCAGAAAAAACTACCACGTTCTTCAGGTTCGAAGACCTCCGGATCTATCACAAAGCAGTTGATTATGTCAGCTGGATGTATGGAATATCCGGCAGCAATCACAACGACAGTCTTCTTCAGAAACTGAATTCCGCCGCCAGAGACATTGCCCTCAATATCGCCGAGGGTTCGGCCAGGAACAAAAGCCAGTTTATCTATTACCTTAAAATGGCCAAGAGTTCCATACGGGAATGCCTTGTCTTTACAACGGTTGCCTTCAACCAGAATCTCTTCACGGATGAGCACCAGGACTATTCCAGGAACCAACTCATGGAAATGACCAAGATGATCGGCGCCCTCATCTCCTCCCTCCAAAGGGGAGCCAAAAGAGAATATCCCGGAGAGGATGACGACGACGATATGGATGAAGACAGCAATTATTAATTCCGTTTTTCTTTGTAGTTTTACCCCGTTTTTTCCGGACATACCGGTTATCGGCCAGTGGTATTTACCCTGGTAAATTCCGTATTAACTCTTTAAACATATTGATTTATGGCAGTATTAAAAGCTTTTAAAGGCCTGAGGCCTCCCAAGGAGATTGCAAAGAACCTGGCATCGCGCCCCTATGATGTGCTGAACTCAGACGAAGCCCGCGAAGAAGCCAAAGGAAATGAGTTTTCTCTCCTGCATATCATTAAACCGGAAATCGACCTTCCACCCGATGTGGATGTCCATGCGCCTGAAGTCTATGAGAAAGCCGTGGAAAACTTCCGGGAATTCCAAAAAAATGGATGGCTCGTGCAGGACCCGGAGGAATACCTTTATATCTACGCTCAAACTATGTTCGGTAAAACCCAATACGGAATCGTAGGGTGCGCCTCCGTCGACGATTACCTGAACGGCATCATCCGCAAACACGAACTTACCAGACCCGATAAGGAAGAGGACAGGATGAAACACGTGAGGATCAACAATGCCAATATGGAACCGGTGTTCTTCTCCTACCCTTCCGTGAAGGAAATCGACAGGATCGTGGAAGCATTTGTCACCGAACATAACCCGGAATACGATTTCGTTGCCGATGACGGCGTTGGTCACCACTTTTGGGTAATAAAAGATAAAGCTATCATCAGCCGTATCCTGGAACTTTTTGATGCAATACCGTTTACCTATGTAGCCGACGGACACCATCGCACGGCTGCTGCTGCCCTTGTAGGCAAGGAAAAGAGAGAGAAAAACCCCCATCATACCGGAAAAGAAGAGTTTAATTACTTCCTGGCGGTTCACTTCCCCGACGACCAACTGACCATCATCGATTACAACCGGGTGGTGAAAGATCTGAACGGCCTGAACAAAGAGCAATTCCTGCAAAAACTCGAAAAGTCATTTGTAGTAGAGAAAAAAGGCAGCGAAATATACAAACCCGGAAAGCTGCACGAATTCAGCATGTTCCTCGACGGAGAATGGTATGCCTTCACCGCCAGACCGGGTACGTTCGACGACAACGACCCGATCGGGGTACTCGATGTCACCATACTCTCCAAACATGTCCTGGATGATATCCTGGGAATAAAAGACCTTCGCAGAGACCAACGCATCGATTTTGTCGGGGGTATCCGGGGACTGGGCGAGCTGAAGAAAAGAGTCGACTCCGGTGAGATGAAAGTAGCTTTTGCTCTCTACCCCGTTTCTATGAAGCAACTGATCGATATCGCAGATACAGGCAATATCATGCCTCCCAAAACCACCTGGTTCGAACCTAAACTGAGGAGCGGACTGGTTGTGCATCTGCTGGATTAGTCTGATATTTTACCCACCCCCTACCCCCTCCCTGCTGGCAGGGAGGGGGGGCGCGTTGATCAAATTTTTCTTGTAACGAAAAGCAAAGATATTTTACAAAAGAAAATTGATTACTGGTTTGTAAAAATCCACTCCAAGGTTATTTTTGTATATTATTTTTTTGCATTTGTTATGCATAAAGCATAAATAGCGCACTCCCCCTCCCTGCCAGCAGGGAGGGGGCCGGGGGGTGGGTAAAAAAATCAGAAGTAAATACCTTCCCTGCGAGTATGTAGAGGCCGGGGGGGGGGGGGAAACCCCCCCCC
>JAHJRE010000155.1 GCA_018831055.1 Bacteroidota bacterium | reverse complement strand
CAGGAGTTTGGAGTCATTCAGCCTGGGGTGGTCAAATTCCCGGGGAAGGATCACGCTGGCCGCAACAACAGGTCCGGCGAGGCACCCGCGTCCTGCTTCATCGCATCCGGCTTCAAGTCCGTTTTCCTGAAAAAAGGGGAGCAGCATGTGTCAGAAAAAATATTGGTGAATGAAAATAAGAAGGATCAGTATCCATAGCATAATCTCGTATATCCTGGTTTTTTTTATCCAGGAAAGGAAGAATGATATCATAATGGCAATGGCCGGTATCAACAATGAGAAGCTGTCGAGGGAACCGCCCGGGCTTCTGAAAAGGAGGACTATCCCCAGAATCACCATCCACCAGATAACCGCCATTTTTTTCCGGATAATGATGGTTTTTTCCTGGATATGGCTATAGTAAAATAGTAATGACCCTACAAACAGCAATGCCATCAGCCCCCATATAAAGTAGTCGAACAGAGACAGATTCAGGTCTATTTTCCAGGAAGTCAGGAAAAACTCCAGATAGATAGCCGCCCCGGGGATGGGATTATCGAAAACGTAGTAATAGGAGTAGAGATAAATATAAGGTATGACGATACCGATCAGGGGTATAACCCAGTCGCGGATGGAGGAAGCGCTGAATATCAAGAGGGTGACCCAAATAAGCAGGATCAGCAGGGCAGATTGAAAGTAAAACAGTGAAGCGAGAGAAAGATAGAAGCTTGCGCTAAGGATATCGCGAGCAATGTCGGTTCGGCCATAGCAACGCAATAGCCTTCCGAGAGCGATTAAAACAAACAATCCGGGCAGGGTGCCCGGGTGAAAGATCATAAGATCGCTGTGCATACTTCCTGCCAGGATCATGATCAGAGCGGGGATAAGGCTGTTTTTTGGGATAAGCTCGTTTTTCGTAAGGATATGCGAGAGATAAAAGGCCTGAGACAGTAACACGACGAAGCTGATTATCGTTCCTGTGACCGGGATTTTCAGGATGTAGAAATTCATCAGGTTAAAAACGGGATTGGCTGCAGAAGCATACCATGAAGTCTCCGGATAAATAAAACTCTTTGCCCATAGAGCTGTTCCAAGCAAGATGAGAGTGACAAACTGCGGAAGATAGCTGGATTTATAAAAGCGTATCAGCATGACCCAGTGATTTGGTTAGCTTTTCAGCAGGTCCTGGCCGATATCTTGTCTGTAGTACATAGCATCGAAGGATATTTTACTGATGTTATTATAGGACATTTTTAGAGCTTCTTCGAGGCTTTCGGCCAGCGAGGTAACAGCTATGACTCTTCCTCCGGCAGTTATGATCTTTTCTGCATCAGCATCGAAAGCAGTGCCTGCGTGAAATACCAATGACCCGTCCACATTCTCCAGACCGTGAATAGGTTTTCCTTTGGAGTATGATCCTGGGTAACCCCCGGAAACAAGCATGATTGCGGCAGAGGCTCGGGGATCGATGCCGATCTTTTTTTGATGCAGGGTTTGGTGGGCTACTCCGTCAAAAAGGTCCATAATATCAGAGCTGATGCGGGGAATAATGCTTTCCGCTTCCGGATCACCCATGCGGGCGTTATATTCTATCACATAGGGATCTCCGCCCGAATTAATTAATCCGAAGAAGATAAAGCCCCTGTAATCGATTCCGTCTTGTTTTAGACCATTTACAGTAGGGTTGATGATCCTTTGCACGACCTTATGCATGAAAGCCTTATCAGCAAAAGGTACCGGCGAAACAGAACCCATTCCGCCTGTGTTCAATCCTGTGTCACCTTCGCCAATTCTCTTGTAATCCTTGGCCTCAGGAAGCAGGATGTAGCTATTGCCATCCGTGATGATGAATACGGAGAGTTCGATGCCCCGGAGGAATTCTTCGATTACAACTTTATCACCGGCTTGCCCGAACTTATTGTTTTCAAGGATAGATTTTGTCTCATGGCAGGCTTCTTCCAGGTCATCACAGATCAGAACCCCTTTTCCGGCTGCCAGTCCGTCAGCTTTAATCACATAGGGCGGGGTTAATGAACGGAGGTATTTGCATGCATCTTCCGTTTCGCCCCGTTTAAACGTGGCATACGCTGCAGTAGGGATGTTATGCCTTTTCATGAAATCTTTGGCAAAATCCTTACTGCCCTCCAGCATGGCTGCCTGTTTCCCGGGGCCAATTACCGGAATAGCAGATAAAAGGGGATTGGCCAGGAAATAATCCCGGATGCCTTCTACCAAAGGAGCTTCGGGTCCAACGATGACCATATTGATCCCGTTATCCGTGACGAATTGCTCCACTTTGCCAAAGTCGCTTATATCAAGATCTATATTATAACCATGACCAAGAGTGCCTGCATTACCCGGAGCTATGAAAAGCCTTTCCACATGTTTGCTTTGTGAAATTTTCCAGGTCAGTGCATGCTCTCTGCCACCCGACCCGATAACCAATACATTCATAAGCTGAGAGTTTATTTTTTTTGCAATACTTTTTCTATGGAAAGCCAAAGCATATCTGCCGTATTGTTCCAGTTGAACAATTGCCGGCGGATTCTGCCTTTTTCCACAAGGTTTCTTCTAAGGTCTTCGCTTTCAGCGATTTTTCTAAGAGCATCTGCGATGGATACAACCGAGAAAGGATCTACCAGCAATGCAGCGTCTCCTGCTACCTCAGGCATAGAGGTCACGTTGGAGGTGATGACAGGGGTTTCGCAGTAAAAAGCTTCTACGATTGGGATGCCAAAACCTTCGAAATAGGAGACATAGGCGAGGGCAAGTGCGGATCCTATAACCCGGTGCAGGTCAGCTGCCGGCTGCCGGCCTGCAAAATAAACATCCTGTTTATACGTCATACCCTCGTATGCCAGATTGATGTCTTTTGTCCACCATTTTTTATTGCCAACGATCAGAAGCTTGGTTTCACAGGAGCAGTTTTTCCTGAAATAATCATATGCCCTGAATAACCGGGCAATATTTTTTCTGGGATGCAGTGCGCCCACAAACAGGAAATAGGGGTTACCTTCCGTAAACTGCATCCTGGTTTTTTGTTTTTCCTCTTCCGAAAGAGGAATGAACAATTCGTTAGCACCGTTATAAACCACGTCAATTTTTTCTTCAGGAATGTTATACTGGTTTATGATGTCCCTTTTTGAAAAATGGGATACCGTAACGATACGATCTGCTTTACGGGCGTAACGGGGGAAAAAGTAACAGTAATATTTTCTTTCCAGATATGGTAGATCACCCGGGTAATGCTCAAAATTGAGGTCGTGGAACATAGCCAGGGAAGGGACCCTGGAGGAAAGGGAAAGATATGCATCGGGAGAAAGAAACATATCTGCCTTGATTTTTCGAAGGATAAAAGGGATAGAATATTCGAACCAGAGGTAATAAAGGAACGGGTGCCGCGCCTGGGGCGGTACTACCACAGGATGGACATTATCCGAGAAAATAAAAGAATCATCATATTTCCGGTCGAAAATAAAATAAAAATCATGTTCAGGATGCTGAGTAGTGATGCGCTTCAGCGATTCATACATCACCCAGCCAATGCCTTCCAGCTTATTCCGGATAAGTAAACGGGTGTTGACTGCTATTCTCAATGTAAGATATGTTAGATCGGATTAAAATTAGTTTAAAAGTACCTGCGTCATTCAGTTTATATGATAAATTTGTACAAATTTATCAAATTTTATCAGGCAATACGATGCCCTGTGATTATTGAAAGGTATTTATAAAAATCAGGCGGAGATTTCATGCAGAGAAAATTTATCACGAACCTTATCTTGCTGCTGTTTCTGAACCTGCTTATCAAGCCTTTTTGGATATTGGGAATCGACCGTTCGGTACAAAACCTTGTGGGTGCCGAATCCTATGGCTTCTACTTCACCATATTCAACTTCTCTTTTTTGTTCAATATTCTCCTCGATCTGGGGATCACAAATTTTAATAACCGGAATATTGCACAAAATGAACAGCTTCTGAACAAGCATTTCAGCGGTATACTGATCATAAAGATACTGCTGGCTTTGTTGTATTTCGTAGTGACATTCGGGGTAGCCCTGCTGATCGGATACAAGGGGGATCGCTTGTATCTGCTGCTGTGGGTCGGGATAAACCAGTTTTTATTATCGTTTATTCTTTATTTACGGTCGAATATTTCGGGATTGCTGATGTTCAGGACGGATAGCCTGATTTCTGTCCTCGACCGTTTGCTGATGATACTTTTCTGTGGTATTCTTATCTGGGGAGGCGTAAGCGGATTTAGTTTCACCATTGAATGGTTTGTATATATGCAAACACTGGCATATTCCATAACATTCCTTGTTGCCCTTATCATTGTAATCAGAAAAGCAGCATTCAGGCGCTTGCACTGGAATAGAGCATTCTTCATGGTTATAATCCGGCAAAGCCTGCCTTTTGCTTTACTGGTATTACTCATGACGGTATATTACCGGAGCGATGCCATTCTTATTGAGCGAATCCTGGGAGGTGAACTGGGTGACAAACAGTCGGGGATCTATGCGCAGGCATTTCGTTTACTGGATGCCGCCAATATGATACCTATGCTATTTGCCGTACTGTTGATGCCCATGTTTTCGAGGATGATCAAGGAAAATGGAAACGTAAAGGAAATGGTAAGACTTTCGTGGTCTATGCTGTTTTCATTGTCGGTTCTTGTATCTGTTGGCTCTGTTGTTTACAGTAGAGATTTGATGGAATTGCTTTATATAGAAAACATTGATGATGCAACAGCTATTTTTGGAAAGATAATTTTTTCATTCATAGCTGTATCTTCTATTTATGTGTTCGGGGCCTTACTCACAGCCAATGGAAACCTGAAGGCGCTAAATATTATCAGTATTGCCGCCTTGCTTGTCAATATAATAGTGAATCTGATCCTGATTCCGCAATTCATGGCAAGGGGGGCAGCTTGGGCAAATTTGTTAACGCAGTTTACAGCAGCTATTCCTCAGATATGGCTAGCCCACAGGATTTTTAATTTACGATGGGAGCTCCGTTATCTGTTAACCCTGGCAGTATATGCAGCGGGGATATTGATTCTCAGCTTTATTAGCCGTGTCTTGCCTTTTTCCTGGGAAATTAACTTCATCTTCTTTCTGGTTGCCGGTTTTATTCTCTCTTTTGCCCTGAAACTGATCCATGTGAGAGGCCTGCTGGCGATAATCCGCAACAAATAGTGATCGAAAAGAGACCTTCAGGTCAATATAATATTTAGGTTGCAGATTGAATAAATTTTCCTAATTTTGACCCTCTTATTAAACATACATCCGGCCATATGATTGTCATCAAAGAAAAAGGCGATTTTGATTCATCCGGCATTTTTTATTTCCTGTATAAATGGAGAAAGCCCCTGATCATTGTAATCGTCGTGACCATTGCAGCATCATTGCTGTTCTCATCACCATGGTTCATTACTCCGAAATACAAATCATCGGTGATACTTTTTCCTGTGGCGACAAATTCGGTTTCCAAGGTACTGATCAGTCAGAACTCAGGCATAAAAGAAGATATACTGGGATTTGGCGAGGAAGAGCAGGCAGAGCAAATGCTTCAGATCCTCAATTCCAACCGTATCCGCGATGAGATCATTAACAAATACGACCTGGCAAACCATTATGGATTGGAGCCTGGAAGCAGGTACAGGATGACCAGGCTGATACGCGAGTACGAGAGCAACATAACTTTTCGTAGGACCGAATACATGGCCGTAAAAATATCGGTTCTCGACAAAGACCCGGTAATGGCTGCCAATATTGCCAATTCAATTGCCGAACTCCTTGATTCTGCCAAGAACCAAATGCAGAAAGAAAGAGCAAAAATGGCCCTTGCCATCGTTGATAAGGAGTATTCTGAGCTGGAAACGGAAATAAAGAATATTGTTGATACTCTGAAAGCAATTGGCAGGAAGGGAGTTCATGACTATGAATCTCAGTCGGAAGTCCTTAACCAGCAGCTTGCTATTGCCATTGCCAAAGGCGATAACACAGCTATCCGTGCACTTGAAAAAAAATTAGAGGTGCTGGCTGAATACGGCAGTACCTCCCTTTCACTAAAAAATGCACTTGAATACAAAACTGAACAAGTTACCCTGCTGAAAGCCAAACTGGAAGAGGCCAGGGTAGATGCAGAACAGGAGCTTCCTCAAAAATTTATTGTCAATAGCGCTTTCCCGGCTGAGAAGAAATCATATCCCATCCGCTGGATCATTGTTGTGGTGTCAATATTCTCCACATTTATGATCAGCGTTTTGGTAATACTTGCAATAGAAAACTTGTACAGGTTAAAACCTGCAAATTGAAGAGTTAATAAAATATTCATCTATAATAAACGCCCTATGAAAGAATATAACAATAATGTGAGCATCGCCCGCATATTGTGGAAATGGAAATACCATTTTGCTATTATTACCGGTCTCGCTGTTATACTGGCAATTGTTTTTTCAAGTCCCTTGTTCATTACACCAAAATATAAATCTGTAGCTGTGGTCTATCCGGCCAACATTACATCCTATTCCGATGAAAGCGAAACAGAACAAATGCTACAGATTATGCAGTCGAAAGACATTAAAGACAGTGTGATTAAGATGTTTGATCTTGCAGAACATTATGAGCTGGATTCAAATTACAAGTATTTCTATACAGTATTATACTACGAATACGGCCAGAATGTAAATATCAATAAAACTCCGTATGAATCTGTGGAAATTGTTGTTATGGACAAGGATCCGCAAATGGCCTGTGATATTGTTAATGCCATTCTTTACTTCTATGATTTTAAGGTAAGGGAATTGCATAATGCTAAATACATAGAGGTTATAAATATGTATGAAAGTATCCTGGACAAAAAACGGCAGGGTATTGACTCTCTTCAGATGCGTTTGAGTTCCCTGAGCAAGGAATATGGTTTGATCGATTATGATGCTCAGGCACTTGAGGTTACACGGGGTTATCTGAGAACGATCATGGGCGCTTCGAAAGAAAATATCAACCAGCGTGAGGTTGACAGGTTGCTGAATAGCTTGCAGGAAAAGGGAGGAGAATTGATTGACCTGGTAGAATCGATCCGGCATGAAGCGAGGACCTATGCCGATCTTAAAGTTGACTATGAAAATGCAGTTCGTTTTTATACCGATGAACTCTCATATTCAAATATAATTACACCTCCTTATCCTTCCGATAAGAAGGCATACCCCGTAAGGTGGCTGATTGTTGTTTTTACCGCAATTGCCGTATTTTTCCTGACCGCTATCATTGTGGTTATTTATGATAAATACCGCTACCAGATCCAGGCGGAATTGAATGCACTTAAAAACGATACTCCTTCAAAATCCTGAGGTTTTGATCGAAAAGATTGAAAAATACCGCTATTATATTATTTACGGGATAAGCATACTATTTATCCTGTTCAATTGCTATCTTATTGCCCATGAGAGATTTTGGGGATTGCTTACTCCCCTGGTGATCATCATGGTGCTCTTGTATATTTTTTCGCTTGATAAAATAATCCTGCTTATCACATTCCTGACACCATTAGCGGTAAACTATAAGAATTATGAGCTTGGCGTCGGGATTTCCCTTCCGACAGAACCTTTGATGGCAGGCGTTTTGGTTGTTTTTGTTCTCAGGATCTTCCTGGATGGCGGCTATAACAGAAAAATACTGAATCATCCGGTTACCATAGCCATTCTTGCCAACCTTGTCTGGTTATTTATTACCATTATTACCAGCGAATTGCCTGTCGTTTCAATAAAGTTTATGCTTGCTCGTCTATGGTTTATCGTGCCATTTTACTTTATTGGGATTGTCATTTTTTCCAAAATGAAGAATATCCGGCTCTTCCAATGGCTGTATGTGATTCCTTTGCTGCTTGTCATATTTTATGCGCTTTATAATCATTCGTTGTATGGTTTCGATAAGCCTTCCAGTAATATGGTTATGAAGCCTTTCTACAACGACCATACTGCCTATGGAGCCATTCTGGCCATGTTTATTCCGATTTTTTTGGGATTCAGTGTAAGTAAATTGTTTACAGCCAGATACAGGTTTTTTTCTCTGGCAGTTCTGGTTATAATGATCCTTGGGATAATTTTTTCGTACAGCAGGGCAGCCTGGATAAGTGTGGCCATGGGTGGGGTGGCATTTCTTCTGATTCATTTCAGGGTAAAGTTCAAGTATGTGCTGACGGCTGTGATTGTTATGGCCGGACTGTTTTACATGTTTCAATTTCAACTGATCGATAAGCTGGAGAAGAACAAGCAGGATTCATCGACTGACTTTTTTGAACATATACAATCGATTTCGAATATATCCTCCGATGCCAGCAATCTGGAGCGCATCAACCGATGGAGTTGTGCAATCAGGTTGTTTAAGGAAAGGCCTTTTTTGGGTTGGGGGCCGGGGACTTACCAGTTTGTGTATGCTCCATTCCAGCGTTCAAAGGAAAAAACCATCATCAGCACCAACGCAGGTGATATGGGGAATGCTCATAGCGAGTACATTGGTCCACTCTCCGAATCGGGTATTTTGGGTATGCTGACTTTTATAGCGATCATGATTACGGTGGTATACACCGGCTTAAGAGTATATAAATATGCCAGGAACCCGGAGTCGAAATTCTTCGCAATGGTTTTGGTGGTTGCCATGATCACCTATTTTACTCATGGTCTTTTGAACAACTTCCTGGATACAGATAAGGCTTCCGTTCCTTTCTGGGGTTTTATAGGGATCATAGTAGCTTTGGACTTATTCCTGAAAGATAAAAGCCCGGAAGAACTTGAAAAGGACTCCGCTGCTGAAAAGGGTGGGAAGGAATAAGATCCGTTTATTCTTGAATTTCCTGAGCTTTGCTGACAAGGTTTTTGAGGTAGGCAATTTCGCGCCACTTTTTACGTGCTTCTTCTGCCGGTGCTCCGTAATAAGTTTTTCCTCCTTCCAGTGATTTATCCGCAGATGAGTTAGCCAGGATAATGGCATTTTCGCCAATCACCAGATCTTTGTTTATGCTAACCCGGCCCCAAAGGATTACTCTGTCTTCAATTTTCGTTACACCGGCAATAGCGCAATGTGCCGCAATGAGGCAAAAGCGTCCGATATGCGTATCATGACCGACCTGGATATGGTTGTCGAGCTTTGTATATTCCCCGATGATGGTGTCACCGGTCACACCTTTATCAATGGTTGTACAGGCTCCGATCTCCACGTAGTCTTTCAGAATCACACGGCCGCAGGAATGGAATTTCAGGGTTACATCGTTTCTTCGCTGGAAATAAAAGCCATCGGCTCCGATCACCGATCCCGAATGGATGACAACCCCGTCACCCAGTATACAGTTATCGTAAATACTTACATTGGCATGGATAATACAGTTCCTGCCTATCCTGACGCCATTTCCTATAAAAACCCCGGGTTGTATGACTGTTCCCTCGCCGATGGTGGCGGTAGGACTTATCATTGCTGTTGCCGGCAGAAATGGCTTGAAATGGTTAAGTAGCCGGTTGAAGTCGGTAAAGGGATCTTGGGAGAATACCAGGGCCTTGCCGGGAGGGCAGGGGACTTCTTTGTTTATCAGGATGGTTGTTGCATGCGAGTTAAGCGCTTTTGCATAATACTTGGGGTGATCCACGAAAGTAATGTCACCGGCTTCAACCATATGTATCTCATTTATCCCGGTAACGGGAAAATCAGGGTCTCCGCAATAGGTAGCATCAATAAGTGCTGCCAGATCTTTGATTTTAACAGGAGCATCCAGTTTCATAGGCAGGATGGATAATTGGGCAATAAAGATAAATAAATTAACGGGCTACTCTTTCGGAATAATCACCGGTACGTGTATCGACACGAATGATGTCGTCGATGTTAATGAAAAGAGGGACCTTTACTACTGCACCGGTCTCCACGGTTGCATCTTTCATGGCATTGGTGGCTGTATTGCCTTTTTCGCCGGGTTCGGTATACGTTACCTTTAATTCCACGTATGCAGGTAACTCGCACGACATGGGAGTATCGGTATCGGCATGGTACATAATTTCCACTTCCTGGCCTTCCTTCATCAGATCCGGAGCATTGATCAGATCCCCTTCGATGAATATCTGGTCGTAAGTCTGGTTATTCATGAAGTGATAGGTTGTCCCTTCCTTATAAAGATACTGGAAAGGTCTTCTTTCTACCCTTTGGATATTAATCTTGACGCCCGCCGAAAAAGTATTGGGGATAACTTTGCCTGTTTTGATGTTCTTGAGCTTGGTTCTGACAAATGCCGCACCTTTGCCCGGCTTTACATGTTGAAATTCTACGATGGTAAATAATTCCCCGTTAAATTCAATTACAAGTCCGTTTCTGAAATCAGCTGTAGTTGCCATATTATCTAATCGTTTTAACTATACTTCGGATTTTTGGAATCTTGAATAACCTTTCATGATGCCCCGGGTTGAGCGGGAAATAAAAGAGAGAATCTCATCTCTTTCGGGCGAAGCCGGGATTTCGGCTTCAATATAGTTTACCGCCTGTGACACATTCCGGTTTTTCAGATAGATATAGCGGTAAATATCCTGAAGTTGATTGATCTGGTCGTTGGTGAATCCCCTTCTTCTTAATCCGATCGAATTTACGCCAACGTATGAGAGAGGTTCCCTGGCTGCTTTCACAAAAGGGGGAACGTCTTTCCTGACGAGGGCTCCGCCTGAAACCATGGCATGGGCACCGATCTGTACGAACTGGTGAACGGCTGCAAGCCCACCGATGATAGCCCAGTCGTCGATGCGGATGTGTCCGGCCAGGGTGGCAGCATTGGCAAGGATAACATTGTCGCCGATATAACAATCATGCGCCACATGTACATACGCCATAAGAAGGCAGTTCTTTCCAACAACGGTTTCAAAACTTGCTTTTGTACCGCGGTTAATAGTGGTGAATTCACGAATGGTGGTGTTGTCACCGATTTTAACGATGGTATCTTCCCCATCGAATTTCAGGTCCTGCGGTATGGCGGCTATCACAGCACCGGGAAATATCCTGCAGTTTTTGCCAATCCGGGCTCCTTCCATGATCGTAACATGAGAACCTATCCACGTGCCTTCTTCAATGATCACATTTTTTTCAATGTTAACAAACGGTTCGATAACAACATTGTTAGCAACCTTGGCCTGGGGATGGACGTATGCGAGAGGTTGATTCATCGTAAATTATTTTCAGTTTCTTCAATATCCTTTTTTATTATGGAAGCCATCATTTTACCTTCCATTACAATGTTATCCCCAACGTAAGCAGTACCCTTCATATGGCATATACCTCTGCGGATGGGTTCAACAAGTTCCAGGTGGAAAACTATGGTATCGCCGGGCACAACCTTTTTCCTGAATTTGACATTATCGATTTTAAGAAAAAGAGTGATATAATTATGCGGATCCGGTACGGTATTCAGAAGCAATACTCCACCCGTTTGTGCCATTGCTTCGATCTGGATCACACCAGGCATAACCGGATCATCGGGAAAATGACCAACGAAGAACGGTTCATTCATGGTGACATTTTTCACCCCGACCACATGTGTGTCGCTCATTTCGAGGATTTTATCGATAAAGAGGAATGGGGGCCTGTGAGGCAGGATTTTTTTGATCTGGTTGATGTCGAACAGAGGCTCCTTATTCAGGTCAAACCTGCTTTGGGGTGACTTACTGGTTTTATTCATAGCATGTTCTTTTATAATTTTAGCAAACTGAACATTGGTCTGGTGTCCGGGCCTGCGGGCAATAATGTGTGCCTTAATAGGTTTACCAAGCAGCACAAGATCCCCGACCACATCAAGCAGTTTATGCCTGGCAGGCTCATTCAGGTGGTGAAGTTCCAGGTTGTTAAGAATACCCTCTTTTAAGACTTTTACTTTAGGTTTGTTGAAGAGTTCAGCCAACCGGTCAAGCTCTTCCTGGGATACCATACGGTTAACAAAAACAATCGCATTGCTAAGGTCTCCTCCACGAATAAGATTATTATTCAGCAGGAACTCAAGTTCATGCAGGAAGACGAAAGTACGGGAATTGGCAATTTCTGTTTCAAAATCCCTGATGGAATCCATCACGGCATTTTGGGTATCCAAAACCTGCGTTTCATAATTTATCATGGTGCTTACCCGGAATTCATCGCAGGGTATAGCGATCATTTCAGTTTTTCGGGAAGGATCGTTAAAGGTTATTTCACGATCGAGGATAATGAAATTACGCGGTGCATTCTGCTCAACAATACCGGCATTTTTCAGGGCTTCAACGAAAAACCGGGAACTCCCGTCCATTATGGGAGTTTCTTCGGCATCAAGTTCTATGATCAGGTTGTCGATGCCAAAGCCTGATGCCGCAGCGAGGACATGCTCAGTTGTTGCAACCGAAGCACCGTTTTTAGAAAGTGTGGTTCCCCGGGAAGTATCGCACACATAATCAACATTTGCCTCGATTTCGGGCTGGCCGTCAAGGTCAATACGTTTAAACCTGATACCATGATTTTCAGGTGCCGGTTTGAAAGTAAGTGTTACAAATTTCCCTGTGTGAAGCCCCGTACCCTGAACATTGACAGGCCTTCCGATTGTCTTCTGTTTTTCAGCCATCATGAGGCGACAAAGATATGAAGATTAAAATAATCGCAAAGGTAAAAAATAATACGTACTGTAAAAGGTAAGTTATTGTGTGTTCTTGTTTTCCACTTTCAGAATTTTCTCCAACCTGCTTAATCGTGCAACAATTTCCGGAAGATTTCTGAAAAGGACGAAGGCTCTGCGGAAACGGGATGCTTCCATGGCCGGAGCGCCAAACACGGTCATGCCGTCGGGAATATCGTTGGAAATACCGGAACCGGCAGCAATTTTTACATTGTCACCAATTTTCAGATGGCCAACTATTCCCGCTTTTCCGCCAATGAGGCAATTACGACCGATTTTTGTGGATCCTGATATGCCTGCCTGTGCAGCAATGGCAGTATTTTCACCTATTTCCACATTGTGTGCAATCTGAATGAGATTGTCGAGCTTAACCCCACGCCGTATGATGGTTGAACCAATGGTGGCCCTGTCAATTGTGGTATTAGAACCTATTTCTACATGATCTTCGATGATCACATTACCAATCTGTGCAACTTTTTGAAAAGGATTGTTTTCCTGCATGGCAAAACCAAAACCATCACTTCCTATCACAACCCCGGCATGAAGGGTGCAGTGATGACCTATCACCATCCCATCATATATTCTAACTCCAGGATATATAACCGTATGGTCACCAATACGCGCATGATCGCCAATATAAACCTGAGGGAAGATCTTAACATTGCTTCCAATGGTAACACCATCGCCAATAACACTCAAAGGGCCGATATAAACATCTTTGCCCAGAGTGCAATTGCTGCCAAGGATAGCTTGCCCGGAAATCCCCGTTTTCATTAATTTATATTGATTGTAATATTCCAATACCCTGGCAAATCCAAGGTAAGCGTCTTCTACCCGGATCAGTGTGGCAGTGATTTGCTTTTCTGCCTGAAAGTTATTATTCACAATAACTACAGAAGATTCAGTGGTATAAATGTATTGGGTGTATTTAGGATTGGCCAGGAAAGATAAAGCACCGTCTGTCCCGTCTTCAATTCTGGCAATTTTGTCTACAAGTGCATCTGGATTCCCTTCAAGCTTTCCATTTAGTAATTCTGCAATGCTTTGTGCAGTGAATTTTATCATGCCTGATTTTTTTGCAATATTAATGATTATTTGTCAGAAAGAACTCATTTAAGTATTGAATATTAATTCATTTCAGGAATCCATTTTGGGGCACATATAAAATATTTGGTAATATTCTTAAGAAGCACTGAAATGTTCAGTTGCTCCGATGCCCGGGCTATGTCCACTACATCCCCGTTTTTATATACGATATTGATTTTATCACTTTTGGGATGGTATGCATAATTGGCAGATGAACCGTGAATCACAAAATGGGCAGCCTCTTCAGCAGTCAATCCGGTAACATGGCAGACTGATAGTATCATCTCCTGTATGCGTTCAGGCTCTGCAGGAATATTGCTTAGTTCCGTCCTGAAAAGGTGTCTGTTAATAAGAGCCTCACTGAGCATCGATAAGACCTTATCATGATGTTTAGTCCAAACCTTAACGGAAGTCAAAATGTCAAAATCATCAAGTTGTGAAAATATCTCCAGGATGTCGGGGTTGTTTTTTAAATCCTCAAGGGTACAAGGATGAGTAAGGAAATAGGCAAACGAAGGGGTTGCAAATAATTCTTCCCCTTGCCGGGCAAGGAATTTTGCCCTTTTCAGTATCTGGTTGAGCATACTTTCTGCGGCAACCACAGTTTTATGTAAATAGACCTGCCAGTACATCAATCTCCGGGCAATGATGTACTTTTCTACCGAGTAAATGCCCTTTTCCTCCACCGCTATTTTACCTCCTGCAATAGTAAGCATCTTGATTATCCTTTCGGTATTGATCACTCCTTCAGATACTCCGGTGTAAAAACTGTCTCTGCGGAGATAATCCATGCGGTCGACATCAAGCTGGCTGCTGACCAATTGATGAAGAAAAGCTTTGGGATGAGAATTGTTGAAAATGGAAATAGCCTCCTCAAGGCTACCGTTGAAAGCCTCATTAAGTCTTTCCATATAAAGCCTGGATATCTGTTCATGGTTTATTCCATCCAGGATGCTATGCTCAAGGGAATGTGAGAACGGTCCGTGCCCTATGTCATGCAACAAAATGGCGATGGTGGCAGAAAGGGTTTCTTCGTCGCTGATGCCTATGCCCTTATTTCTTAATGCAGCAATGACCTGCCCCATCAGGTACATTGCCCCCATGGAATGATGAAAACGTGTATGAAGGGCACCGGGATAAACAAGATGCGTGAGTCCGAGCTGCTTTATCCGCCTTAACCTTTGGAAACATGGCTGTTCAATGATATCGAAAGTGAGCTCACTTTCGATGGGGATAAAACCATATACCGGATCATTAAATATTTTTCGCTTGTTAACCCTGGCAAGATTCATTAATTTTGTTGTATAAAGACAATAATCAGGGATTTTTATCATTCCAATATTACAACTTTTTTTTTAGCCTGGTCTAAATACTTCCTGGTTAGTTTGTAAATTTATCATTATGGAACAAGCAAGAATATTATGGGTTGATGATGAAATTGATATGTTAAAGCCACATATCATTTTCCTGGAACAAAAGGATTATTTGGTTGATACTTCGAACAACGGGGATGAAGCCCTGGATATGATCTCACCCGGCAAATACGATATTATTTTCCTGGATGAGCAAATGCCGGGACTTTCCGGGATTGAGACCCTTGAACGCATCAAAGAAAAATATCCTAATCTGCCGGTCGTGATGATCACTAAAAGCGAGGAAGAGTCGATCATGGAAGATGCCATCGGATCCAAAATCGCAGATTATCTTATTAAACCAGTGAATCCCAAGCAAATCCTGCTATGCCTCAAGAAGAACCTGCAAACCAAAAAACTGGTAAGCGAGAAGGCTACTTTCAATTATCAGCAGGAATTCAGGAAAATTGGTATGGACATATCGGGCAATCTTAATGCGGCTGAATGGATAGAGGTGTACCGGCGGCTCACCCGTTGGGAGATTGAGCTTGAAAAGTCGAACGATCCCGGTATCATTCAGGTGTTGAATATGCAACGGGAAGAAGCCAATCAGGTTTTTGTGAAGTTCATGATGAAAAACTACGCTGGATGGATCGCGGGGAGTACGACCGACAGGCCCGTGCTGTCACCCATGCTCTTCAGGGAGAAAGTTTTCCCATTACTTGATAAACAAGGCCCTGTTTTTGTGATCCTTATTGATAACCTTCGCTTTGATCAGTGGAAAACAATAGAACCTCTCATCGGAGAATTCTACAATACCGATAAGGAAGAAATGTATTACAGCATCTTGCCTACAACCACTCAATACGCGAGAAATTCTATATTCAGCGGTTTGATGCCACTGGAGATCGACCGGAGATATCCTGATTACTGGGTAAGTGAAAACGATGATGCGTCCAAAAACCAATTTGAAGGAGAATTGCTTGGCGAACAATTGAAACGCTTCGGAAAAAACCTTAAATATAGTTACCACAAGATACTGAACCTGGAAGCCGGAAGAAAGCTCCACGAAAATATGCCCAATCTTCTCTCGAACGACCTGAACGTGATCGTTTACAATTTTGTGGATATGCTGTCTCATGCCCGCACGGAAATGGAAATAATCAGGGAACTGGCCGATGACGAGCCTGCTTACCGTTCTTTGATGCTGTCATGGTTTGAACACTCTTCCCTGTTCGATATCATTCGCTTTCTTTCTGATAAACAAATGCCTTTGGTTATTACAACGGACCATGGTTCCGTGAGGGTCCAGAATCCTGTTAAAATAATCGGCGACAGGAACACCAATACCAACCTACGATACAAAACAGGGAAGAACCTGAACTTCAATCAAAAGGATGTATTTGAGGTTAAAAACCCACATGACATCCATTTGCCCAAAAGCAATGTCAGTTCCAATTTTGTTTTTTGTACAGGCAATGATTTCTTTGCCTATCCAAACAATTATAACCATTATGTGAAGTATTACCGCAATACTTTCCAGCATGGGGGTGTGTCGATAGAAGAAGTCTTGATTCCGGTAATCACTTTGCAGCCAAAATAATGATGAATCCGTTTATCATAGGTGAAGATCCTATTCTCCGGGAGGAATTTGCAGAGCAATTGCTGCGGGAGTATTCTGAAATGAGGGTTTTTGCTTTCAACGGCTCTATGGGGGCAGGAAAAACCACTCTGATCAAAGCCGTTTGTAAATCTCTGGGAGTAGGGGATGTGGTGACAAGTCCCACTTTTACCTTGATCAATGAATACCGCGACAGAGATGGAGCTCCGGTTTATCATTTTGATTTCTACAGGATTAAGAAACCGGAAGAAGCTATGGATATTGGTTATGAGGAGTATTTTTACAGCGGCTTCTATTGTTTTCTTGAATGGCCTGAAATGATAGAAAAACTTCTGCCGAAGGATTACGTATACATCGGGATAGCACTGGACGGAAAGGACAATTCGCGGATAATCTCACACCGGAAAATTTCAGAAAAATAATATCATGATACCTGCTTATAATGATTATTCACCTGGTCTTTCGCAATCGGAGAGGCTAATGCCTCAGGAAGAGATGCTTGAAACCGGTCGCAGGGAGAGTCAACTCACCATTGGCTTACCCAAAGAAAAACCCTATGATGAAAATCGTATTGCTTTGGTTCCGGAAGCGGTGAACCTGATCGTGGAGAATGGTCACAGGGTTATGATAGAGACAGGAGCCGGTAACAGGGCGCATTTTCAGGATAAGGAATACAGTGAGGCGGGAGGAGAGATAGTAGAAAAAGCATCGGACATTTTTAAAGCGGATATTGTTTTGAAAGTTGGTCCGGTCACTTCAGAAGAAATTGATATGATGCGTGAGCGACAGACTCTCTTTTCATCATTGAATACCATGCACCGCGATCGTGAGTATTTTCGCCAGTTGTCGCAGAGAAAAACCACGGCAATCGCTTTTGAGCTGATCAGGGATGCTTCGGGTACCTATCCTTTAAGGCGTTCTGTTAGCGAGATTGTTGGGAAAGCTACCATAATGATCGCTTCTTATTATCTCAGCAGCGAAAGTTACGGAAGAGGGGTCATGCTGGGTGGATTTCCCGGGATCCACCCAACGGAAGTGCTGATTATTGGAGCCGGCACGGTTGGCGAAAATGCCGCCAGAGTGGCTATAGGTTTAGGCGCCATGGTCAAGGTTTATGATTATTCAGTTCATCGTTTGCGCCGCCTCCAGGAAAAACTCCGTATGCAGGTGTTTACTTCAGTGATCCAGCCGGGTTTGCTTGCCAGGGCACTGGAAACAGCCGATATTGTCATCGGAGCTGTTCACTCTGCTCAGGGAAAGGCTCCCTGTCTTATCACGGACGAAATGGTAAGCAATATGAAAAGTGGCTCAGTGATTATCGATGTGAGCATTGATCAGGGGGGGTGCTTCGAAACCTCCAGACTTACCAATCATAACGACCCTGTTTTCATCCGGCATGGCGTCACACATTATTGCGTCCCCAATATAGCTTCAGGATTTCCTCACACATCTTCCTTTATCCTGAGCAATTATTTTGCTCCGGTGTTGGTTGAAATTGGCCGGTCAGGCGGGATAGATAATTATCTCAGGATGAATTACGGCTTTTCCAGAGGAACTTACCTGTACAATGGTATTCTTACCAATTCACATATTGGTGAGCTGTTCCATCTTCCTTTCCAGGATATTGATCTCATTATGTCCGCCTTCAGGGGGTAAAATTGCCTGGTCTGCATGGAACCCCGCATTGATATATCAAAAATACACACTGGATGGAAAAGCCTTGAACGTCTGAACTTAATTCTGGATGAAGAGGAAGAACGATATACTCAGTTCCTTGTATTAACGGATACGAATACAAGTGGATACTGTTACCCGGCACTGCAAAAAATACTGGGCTTCAGAGGGCTATCCTGTGAAAAAGTTGAGGTAGCGTCTGGCGATACATCAAAATCACATGAAAGCTGCCTGAAGATTTGGCGATTTCTGCGCGGGCATGAGGCGGGCAGACATACCCTTCTTATGAACCTTGGAGGGGGAATGATCAGCGACCTTGGTGGCTTTGCCGCATCGGTATTCAAAAGAGGCGTCTCCTTCCTGAATATTCCAACATCCCTTATGGCCCAGATCGATGCGGCTGTAGGGGGTAAAACCGGAATCAATTTCATGGGCGTGAAAAATCAGATAGGTACTTTTGCTTTCCCTTCTGCAGTAATCGTCGATCCGGCTTTCCTGGAAACTTTACCTCAGCGGGAGTTTGTTTCTGCATTTTCGGAAATGATAAAATACGCTCTCCTTTCGGATGAAAAAAGGATAAAAATTATCAATGAAACCTTTCCTGACCGGTTTCCTGTGGATTCAACCGGAAAGGAGGACCTGCTAAAATTGATAAATTGGGGAATATCCAGGAAAATTGAGATCATCGGGGCTGATATTTCAGACAGGGGAAACAGAAAACTTCTGAATCTGGGACATACTGTAGGACATGCTCTGGAAGCATGGTCGGCTTCAAGTAATGCTCATCCTCTGCTTCATGGCGAAGCCATCGGAGCCGGACTTATTTGCGAATTGTTCATTTCATCGGAATTATTAGGCTTTCCTTTACCCCTTGCGGAAGAAGTGGCCGGTTATATCCTGCAAAAGATACCACGGGTAAGCATACCTGATGATCCTGCAGCGTTAAGTGAATTCCTGGTACAGGATAAGAAAAACCTCAAAGGGAAACTGCGCTTTACCTTGCTGGAATCACCAGGAAAAGGGCATATTGATGCAGAAGTGGATTTTTTATTGGTATCCAGGAGTTTGGAATTTTATAATAAACTTTGCTATGCCCGATACCATTGACATAGCACCGGGAAAAGCTTATCTGAAAGGAAAGATCCTTCTCCCTTTATCAAAGAGTATTAGCAACCGCTTGCTTATCATGCACTTCCTGAGCCACGGAAAGGTTAGTCCGGGAAGCTTATCTTCTGCGGATGATACTATCCTGATGGGTAGTCTTCTGCGTATTATTTCATCGGGCAGTAAACACGAACCTGTTATCCTGGATACTCAAAATGCCGGGACCGTTTTTCGTTTTATTACAGCTGTTGCCAGTATTGTTCCCGGAAAATGGTTATTAACCGGGGATGAACGGATGAAACACAGGCCTGTACAAGCCCTTGTGGATGCCTTGAAAGATATGGGAGCCGATATTGAATACACCGGCGAAATAGGAT
>JAHJRE010000154.1 GCA_018831055.1 Bacteroidota bacterium | reverse complement strand
GATAGCCTGCGACAGCATTTACATGAATCCCGTTGCTTCGATGGGTGCGGCCACCGTGGTGGACCAGACCGGCCAACCCGTCCCCGATAAATACCAGTCGTATATGCGCTCATGGATGCGCGCCACTGCCGAAGCCAACGGCAGAGACCCCGATATTGCACAGGCCATGGTGGATCCCGATATCTATATCCCCGGTATCGTCGATACAGGAAAAGTTCTTACCCTTACCACGACAGAAGCCATGAAATACGGGTTTTGTGAGGGAAAAGCAGAAAGCATCAGCGAGATACTGAAGTTGAACAACATTACTGATTACGAGATCATTGAACAGGAACTGACAGCCACCGACAAAATCATCGGATTCCTGATTAACCCCGTGGTAAGTGGTATCCTGATTATGATCATCATCGGGGGTATATATTTCGAGCTGCAATCACCCGGTGTGGGATTTCCTTTGGTGGCCTCCATCGTTGCCGCCATGCTTTATTTTGCCCCCCTTTACCTGGAAGGGCTGGCCAATCACTGGGAGATCATCCTCTTCATGGTAGGCGTGGTACTTATTCTGATTGAGGTCTTTGCCCTGCCAGGCTTCGGTGTGGCGGGAATCTCGGGCATTGTGCTGGTGGTGACAGGACTGACACTGAGCATGATTGGCAATGTAGGCTGGGACTTCAGCGGAGTTAACTTTGAAAATATCCTGAAAGCCTTTTTTATAGTCATTATAGCCATCTTTGTCTCTCTGCTGGGATCTATTTATCTGAGTAAGAAGCTTTTTACCACAACAATCTTCGGGCATCTTGCTCTGGATGCTGTTCAGGACAAGGATAAAGGCTTTACCACAGCCGACCGCATCTATACATCCATGATCGGGCAGACAGGAATAGCCTTTACGGTACTCAGGCCGGCCGGCAAGGTGAAGATAGCGAACGACATTTACGATGCCACAGCTGTCAGCGGCTTTATAGATAAAGGAGAAAGCGTTAAAGTGGTCGATTATCAGACCACACAGCTCTTTGTGATGAAAACCGAAGAGAACAGCCATGAATAAATCCAGGATTCGCATCATTACGGGCGATATAACAAAGGTGGAGACCGATGCCATCGTCAACGCCGCCAATCGCCGCCTGCTTGGAGGAGGCGGTGTCGATGGTGCCATACACCGTGCCGCCGGCCCAGAACTGCTTGAAGAATGCAGTACACTGAACGGTTGTGAAACGGGGCAGGCAAAGATCACAAAGGCTTACCGTTTGCCTGCCAAATACGTTATCCATACCGTTGGCCCCATATGGTCGGACGGGCATAACCACGAAGAGGACCTGCTGCGCAGTTGCTATGAAACGAGCCTGAACCTTGCAATACAATATAAATGCCGTACCATCGCATTCCCGAACATCAGCACGGGAATATATGGCTTCCCCAAAGAACCGGCAGCACAAATTGCACTAAGCACGGTTAAACAATTCCTGGAAAGAAATAAAGAAATCGAAGAAGTGGTTTTCGTATGCTTCGATGAGGAAAATTACAGGCTTTACTCTGAATTGGCAGGAAAATAATTTTATGATTTCCTCAAAATTCTATATTTGCTTTCAAAATCCCTACAGATGACGGATTATCGTTGCACGGCCTTTTTCCTGATAATCGCCCTTTTCTTTGCCTTTCCGGTTCTGAATGCACAGAATCCGAAGAAACAGGTTGTTGCAACCCGCATCACAGAAGACATTAAGATCGACGGCATCCTGGATGAAGCATCCTGGAAAACCGCCGGCGTGGCAAAGGATTTTTTTCAATTCACTCCTTACAATGCCAGAAAGCCCTCCCAGCCCACTGTGGTTAGGGTGATGTACGACAACCGCAGCATCTATATCGGGGCCATGATGTACGACAGCGCCCCCGACAGCATACTTACCGAACTGGGGATACGTGATGCCGACGACCTTAATGCCGATGAATTCACAGCCGATATTTCCACATACAACGACGGACTTAATGCTTCTGAATTTCGCGTTTCGGCTTCAAATGTCCAGGGTGATGCCAAGCTTTCACCTAACGACCATGATCAGTCATGGGATGCCGTCTGGAAAAGTGCCGTCACCATTACCGACAGCGGATGGATAGCCGAGATAGAAATACCTTATTCGGCATTGCGCTTTCCCGATAAGGAAAACCAGACCTGGGGAGTGAACTTCTGGAGGGGCATACGCCGTCACAGGGAATGGGATACCTGGAATTACGTGAACAACAAGCTCGACGGGGTATTGAACCAGGCCGGGGAGATAACAGGCTTAACACAATTAGAACCTCCATTACGGCTTTCCTTTGTTCCGTATGTTGCAGGATACGCAGAAAGACAACCGGGAAAAGACAAATGGGCTTATTCCTATAATTACGGCATGGATGTAAAACTCGGGCTCAGCGAGAGCTTTACCTTTGATGCAACCCTTATCCCTGACTTCGGACAGGTGGAATCCGACGATGTGATCATCGACCTGAGCCCCTTCGAGATTTATTATGAGGAAAAAAGACCCTTTTTCACGGAAGGAACCGAGCTTTTCGATAAAGGAGGCGTATTTTATTCACGCAGGATAGGCGGGACACCGTCGGGATATGAAAAAATAAATGACGATACAACGGTAACGGTGATCAGCAATCCCGAGAATATGCAACTAATCAACGCCTCCAAGCTGTCTGGCCGTACAGGAAAGGGATTGGGCATCGGCGTCTTCAATGCCATTACCACAAATACCTGGGCAGAAATCAGGGATAGCCTGGGCAACAAACAAAAAATCCTCACTGAGCCTGCAACCAATTATAATATGCTGGTCTTTGACCAATCGCTGAAGAACAATTCCTTCGTCAGCCTTTATAATACCAATGTTTACAGGGGTAAGAAAGATTATACCGCTAACGTGTCGGGACTGGAATTACACCTTGAAAACAAGCAGAACATGTTTGCGGTCTCAGCCATGGGAAATGTTAGCCAGAAGTATTTCCGGGATACAACGCCCGAATTCGGGTATGAGTATAATATTGAAATTGGAAAGATAAGCGGAAATTTCCGGTACGAGCTTTGGCAGGAGACTATCAGCGACACGTATGATCCCAATGACATGGGCTACACTCGCCGGAACAATGATTTCACAACAGGAATCCAGATGGAATATAATTTTTTTGATCCCTTTTGGAAGTTCATGGACTTGTCAAATGAAGTTGCAGTTTACCTGTCGTACCTTTACAACCCAAGGCTTTTCAGTGAATTCGGGATTGAGGCATTTTCCAGGGCCACCTGGAAAAATTACCTGACCACCGGCCTCGGAATCGACATCAAGCCTATTGATGAACATGACCATTTCGAGTCCCGCACTCCTGGAAGAATGGTTATTTTACCAGCCAATTATGAAGTTTCCCTATTTCTGTCGCCCGATTACCGGAAGAAATTCGTTGTAGATCTCAGAGGAGGTATTGAGAAGGCAAATGCTTATGATCAAATTAGTTATAGTTATTCCATAGCTCCCCGTATCCGTTTCAGCGACAAGTTTTTTCTGATATACCGGTTCATTTACAACCGTGAGCTGAACGACCTTGGTTACGTAAGTGACAGTACCGGGCAAACAGGCCATAAAGACATTATTTTCGGTGCCAGGGATATCCTGGAAATTGAAAATGAAATGGATGCCAGTTATATTTTCAATCCGAAGACCAGTATTTCACTTCAGGCAAGGCATTACTGGTTTGCAGCCGACTATAATCGCTATTATGATTTACAGGACGACGGGCACCTGACGGTAAACCAATACAGCGGAAACCACGACTTTTCCTTCAACGCATTCAACATTGACCTGATTTTCACCTGGGAATTCGCCCCCGGAAGCCAGTTGCTGGTCATTTACAAAAACAACATTTACACCGATAATGATGACATCCCCCAAAGCTTTACGGATGATGTACGGGAGACATTCAGCAACCCTATGACCAATTCGTTTTCGGTCAAGTTCTTATATTACCTGGATTACCAGTACTTCCAGAAGAAAAGCAAACGATAAAAGGAATCATCCCCTCTCCTTTGCAAACTCCCATGAGACATAATTGTCGTAGGAAAGGCAAACATCCGTTGCAAAGGCAATTCCGTTTTCAGCCAGGATCGCTGTTTCCTGCAAGGCATTACCCCTGGCCATGGCATGCATGACCCCGGCGTTGAAATTATCGCCTGCTCCTATAGTGCTGAGGGGTTTAATTTTCGCGACCGGATAAAAATCTTCCGATGCTTCTGTAAAAACACGAACTCCGCCGGCATTCATGGTATACATCAGCATTGGACAGCCCTGTGAGCGGCAGATCTCCCAGGCGTCAACCGAATTGGTAACATCGAAGGCCGTTTTAAAATCTTCATCTGATGCCCTTACAATACGGGCATAACTAATGTTTTCCAGGATGGAAGGGCGTTTCTCCCCCATCTCATGTTTATGAGGACTGCGGATATTGGGATCATAGATAATAGTAGCTCCGGCTTCACGCGCTTTTCCTACTATCTCCATTACCGGTTTCCTTACTTCGGGTATCAGTGAATAAAATGACCCAAAAAGGAGGATGTCGTCTGAAGAAAAATGAGGTTTGGGCTGGTTCAATCTTTCCTCAGGATAATCTTTATAAAATGTGTATGAAGCATCCCCTTTTTCATCCAGGAAAGCAAGAGCAATACCGGTCTTACCGGTTTCATGCCGACGGATATAAGATACATCAACATGGTTTGATTCCAGGAAATTCAAAATGATGGTCCCCGGTGTATCGGATCCCAACTCCGATATCAATGCCACCTTATGACCGCAACGTCCGAGCGATACAGCAGTATTGAGCATGGCGCCTCCCGGACGGGCAGCAACGGGTTGACCATCCCGGAAAATAATGTCGAGTAATATTTCTCCAATGGTATAAAGCATGATCCCTCAAATATAAAAAAAAACGGTGCCCATGGATACACAGGCACCGCCACTTAATACAAAAATATTATCAGTTAATTCCGACCACTTTAATCTCAAAGGTCAGATCTTCCCCGGCAAGGGGATGGTTTGCATCTATAACAATACTTTCAGGCTTTACCTCAACAATCCTTACCACCATTTCCTGACCATCATCCTGTTTTGACATGAGTTCCATGCCTAACTCGGGATTCAGTCCGGATGGTAACATTGCATTGGGGACTTCCTGTATCAGTCCCTCATGCCTGTGGCCATACGCCTCATCATGAGGAATCTTTACCGTTTTGGTTTCGTTCAGTTCCATGCCGATAACGGCATTCTCAAAACCCGGGATCAACATCCCTTCTCCTACAACAAACTCCAGCGGTTCCCGGCTCTCGGAAGAGTCAAATACCTGGCCATCATCCAGGGTACCTGTATAATGGACTTTTACGTGATCTTGATTTTTTATTTTTGACATTATAATCTCCTTGTGTTTGGGTAAGGTTCTATTTTTCTTTGGGGGGTCTCGCCTCATTCACACGGAGGTTACGACCCATAACCTTAGCTCCGTTCAACTCGTTGATGGCTGTTTGGGCTTCATCGTCATTTGGCATG
>JAHJRE010000153.1 GCA_018831055.1 Bacteroidota bacterium | reverse complement strand
TTTTTGGCTGGGCAACGATTAAACCACGTTGTCCCTTACCAATGGGTGTGAATAGATCTATTATTCTGGTAGATAAGGCTTCATCCGGATTAGGATTCCCGGTAAGTTTATATTTTTCTTCCGGGAAGAGTGGGGTTAAGTAGTCGAATGGAATACGATCCCTGACTTCTTCCGGCAAGCGGCCATTGATAAACTCAACTTTAATCAGGGGGAAGTATTTTTCACCGTCTTTGGGAGGACGGATAGTTCCCATTACTGTGTCGCCGGTTTTCAGCCCGAATAATTTGATCTGTGACTGTGAAACATAAATATCATCAGGAGAGTTAAGGTAGTTATAATCAGATGATCTCAGGAATCCATACCCATCGGGCATAATTTCCAGGACTCCTTCAGCATTGATGAATCCTTCATATTCAAAAGAAAATTCCTCCCTTTTCTTTTCTATGGTTTTAATTTTATGTTCCCGAAAAGGTTTTTCCTGCTGAGGTTCGATTTTTTCTTCGGGCATTATGGCTGGTGTTTCTTCTTCAACGGGAGCAGGTTCTGGTTTAAAATTACCAGGTTTCCTATGTTTGCGATGCTCTGGTTTCTTCGGCTCTATGGGTTTTGATTCCTCCACTTTTACATCTTCAACAGGATCAATGGTTGGAGTGGGTTTGGGAATGGGGGATTCTTTCGGTTCAGGTTTGATTTTCTTTTTTTGATAGGGCCTTTTAGATTTCTGGGCTTCCTTTTTCTCCTTTTCCAGGATATCCCGGGAGGGATTCAATGCCTGATGATCAAGAATTTTATAAATCAGGTCCTGTTTCAAAAGCTTCTCATATTTGGGAATGTCTAATTCCTTTGCGATTTCTCTTAGTTCTGAAACCAACTTTCCGTTGAGTTCTATAATGTCGTACATGTATAAGTGATTTATTTAATTGTTATAACAGGGAATCATTTAATAATTTCCATTTTCGGAAAGGTATAATAAGCTGTAATACGTTATGAAAATGATTATTGACTCTGGGTCAAGAATTTATTAGGATTGAAACTGCTGCAAATATAACACATATTTTAATAAGCGAAAAAAAAATACGCAGAAATCGATTATCTTTGCGTCAAATAAATGCGGCGACTTATGATTCAGCGAATCCAGACCTTATTTTTAGCAATAGCCTTAGTAGCTGTTGTGCTTGCTTTCTTTTATCCTGTAGCAAGTTTTTGGTCAGAGAACTATAGCTTACGGTTATCTCTGGCCGGTATTGATAAGATCCATGATCAGAGTGGATCCGTACAGGTGAATACAATACCTCTGATAGCACTTAACTCGATTGCGGGTTTATTAATTCTTATCAGTATTTTCCTTTATAAAAAACGTATACTTCAGCTAAGGATGGTTCGGTTTGCAATATTTGCAGACATAATTATGCTGGTTTTGTTGTTTTTCTTTTATATTCCACAGATTGAGGAACATACGACAAGTTCTGCGGAATATCTCAGCGAACCGGGGATTTATTTTCCTCTTGTTGCTTTGGTGTTTCTGACCCTGGCAATCAGGTATATTGTCAGGGACGAAAAACTTGTAAGGTCAGCCGACAGAATACGATAGCAACAAGATCAACCTTTTATCTTTTCAGAGACTATTTCGATAATTGATTCAGAAAGCACTGGCTGGATTGGTGGGAATATATTGCAAATCCTGGCTATCCGGAAGGCGGAATGTAATGGAAAGATTCATCCATGTCCGAACCGCAAATCCTTTACGGATACCAGGCCGGTATTTCATCATTTTTGCAAGCCGTATGGCTTCCTGGGAGCAGCCTCCGCCCAGAGGTTCTTCGACTGTCATATGTGAAATGTATCCGTTTGGTTCTACTACGAACTTGAGTGTTACTTTTCCTGCAATATTTTGCCGGAAGGCTGTTTCCGGATATTTAAGGTTTTGGGTGATAAAGCGGCTATAATTCATTCCATCTTCGAAAGTCGGTTCAGGTGATTTATCAATTTCATTCATTGAATAAACCATATTGGATGTGTCTATAGGGAATCCAATGTCTTCAGGGTCTTCAAATCCTCTTTTTTTGCATTGTTTTTTATATTTCTTCAGGTTAAACTCTACCTTCAAGTCCATCTCGGAGTCAACAGGCTTGCCCATTTTTAATGCATTTTTCCATAAAATCATGCGAAACAGGCGCAAGGCTTCAATATCCAGATCGGCAGACACAGAATGTGTGATGACCGGAACCGATGTGGTGCCATCGGCTCGTACAATAAACTTCATCGATACTGTTCCCTCGGTTTTTGTATTCGAAGCCTTTTCAGGATAGATCATCTCATTACACAGGAATTCGTCCAGTTCCTTTTGTCCGCCTATAGGTTCTGCCGCCTGGAATTCCTGGGAGACAGACTTTAACGGTAAAAAGCCAATCAAACAAACCAGAGGTAAAAAAAATGCTATTTTTGTAGTAAACATGTGATATATACATTGATTGACGATAAAGATACTATATTTTTTATTAAGGTATACTTACAAACTGCGGTCGGTCATTATGACTATACTAATTGCATAATGCCCTTTTTTTTACAAACATTATTTATAAGTTGATGAAACGTCTGTTAATAATAATTGCTTTATTATCTCTCCTTTTTTCATGTGCGGTATCACCAAGGTTAAGCATGGTAAACCTTGCTGAGGATTATCAGGGAGGTGGTTTTACAAAGCCTGGGATAATATTATTCCATGAGAATGATTCTATAACTGTGGTTAAGTTACTCATGGATATGAATGATTTTAGTTATGAAGAGATTAATGAAGAAGAATCGTTTCTTTCAAAGGCCATGGTAAAAGGGAGTTTGTATTATAACTATACGGACAGGGATTTACTTGACAGTATGAGTATCGTAATAGTTGACTCTTCGTCTTTCGTGCCTGAACAACGTGATATTGATACGGTTACATTTTCTTTTCATGCAAATCGCGGAAAAGACTATGTCGCCAGGTTTGATATTTCAGATAAGTATTCGGGCAGGGTATACATATTTTTCCTGGAAATACCCAAGCGCGATAAAAACACCTATGCGGATTACAGGGTTTTTGACGATTTGGGTGATTTTCTGTTGGGCAATATAGTAGATGAAAACACTCCAATATGCATTCAGGTTCCGGTCGGATTGGAGTTAATCTACGGTCGTTATTATAGTCGTAATTTTCCTGTTGCCTTGCCTCCATTTGTTGAAAAAGAGCCTTCTACATTTAATTATTCTGCCGATAGTATGTTTATCGTACATACCCGGGATGGAAAAAGTCTTCCGTTGTTTCTGAAAAAACCAGGATTTTATCATTTTCGGACGGATACAAACAGCCGGTCGGGACTTACTTTGTTCAATTTTTATCAGGGCTTTCCAGATATAATAACTGTTGTTCAATTAATGGAGCCGATAAGGTATATTACCACAAATAAGGAATATGAGGATATACGTAACTCTGCTAATATAAAGGCATCAATAGATCAGTTCTGGTTAAATAATGCAGGCAATCCTGTAAGGGCAAGGAATATGATCAGTCGTTTTTATGGAAGAGTAAGGGATGCCAACCAATGGTTTTCATCCTACATCGAGGGTTGGAAAACAGACCGTGGGGCGATATTTATTGTTTTTGGCCCGCCAAATATAGTTTACCGTTCAAATGGATTTGAGGAGTGGATATATGGCGAAGCAGGCAATAATAACTCGCTGAAGTTTCAATTTGTAAAAATGGAAAATCCCTTTAGCAACAACGATTATGCTCTTGTTAAATCGCTTACATACAAAGAAAAGTGGTTTGATGCCGTCAGCGCCTGGAGGCGCTGACAAGCATAGTGAATTTTACTGCAGTTTAATAATGCGGGTTGTTTTCGACTGGCTGCCGGATTGCACACGAACAATATATATTCCCTGTGAAATGTCACTTCCCATTTCAGTTTTGCCATCCCAGGTAAATTTATACTCACCTGCATTCAATTCTTTTGTGCATATAGTTTTTATATATCTTCCAAAAGAGTCGTAAATAGAGATATTTGTTACCCCATCTGTCTTAAGTGTTAGAGAAATTGTAGTAAAATCACTGAATGGATTCGGGACACATTTTAGGGCACCGATAGTATTATCCGGTAATAAATCTCCCGAGCCAATACCTGTAGTAGAATCGGCCACTGCCAATCCCTTGATGCAGAAATTACCAGTATTTAGATATCCTGAAGGATCTTTATAAAAATAGAAGTCGAGCCATGAATTTTCTTCCCTGTAATAACTTTCTTCCTGGCTGGCGGATGATTCAACCAATGTTCTTTGTTGGGCTCCCAGCAATACAGGGACGACGGAGGTTCTGTCGTAAGGATGTCCTCCATCAGACAAATAGAGATATATAAAGAAATCGTTTCCTTCGACAAGATGAACATCCTGGTTCAGGTCGACAGTGTGCAGTCCAGTATAACTAAAATTTCCTGACGTGTGGGCGAGAGTATCCTGCAAATTTCCATTCAGGAATGTATCAAAGACAACGACAGAAAAATCCACATTATCAGTAGCTGTGAAGAAGCTTACCGATTTGAGAAATTCGTCATCATTGGCCATGAAAGCATTAAAAGCCTCCTGGATATCTGTTTTTGTGTCGCGCCAGCCATGATAATCGTGATAATAGCATTGGTCGTAGGTGAGATATTCCACATCCTGGAAGGAGATTGCGCCCATTTCGGGATGTTGTCCACAATGTTTATCATAATAGGAAATCCAGAAATAGCCGCTATTACCCCAGGAAGAGCCCCAACTATTTTTGCAGAGCCAGGCACCTGGTTCCGGGGCTTCTGTAATCTTGCTGTCGTCCCACCCAACGATGGCAATCGCGTGGTTAGGATCCTCCGTGCTGGAGGCCGGTTGATAATGTGTGTTTCCTGGTCCCCAGTAATCTCCGACGCACATACATGTTCCCATGACCCCATGAGCCATGATCATATTTTTTAACAAGTCAATGTTTTCAAGGTTTTCTCCAGCAACGTACCATTCGACATGTCGTGGATAATAATAATGGTAACTATCGTCATATCGCAGGGGAGGGGTATTGTAGGATTGTCCGTCGATATCTCTCACTGCTCCTTCCAGCCTTGAAAGATAAGCAGTTGTTACTCTGTAATCACCTCCATAATGTACTTCAAGGCCGCTTCCAGTGGGGGGATCAAGGTCGTCATTATTATGTTGGTTAAATCCGTTCCACCAGTCGAGATGGTATTCTGCCAGGTTGGGTTCGCCGGTTTCCCCGGCAGCTGCCCAATTCCCTGTCATGAGGAGGTTGCCCTCCATGGCTGCCATGGCTCCATGTGTCCAGCAGGTTCCTCCCTGCTGACTTTTAACGCTGGTAACATAGTTTTCTCCATTGTAATCCCTAAGATCGAATGAAGAAGGGGGATTTTGTGCAAAAAGTGCGGTAAATCCCATTACTAAAAGTACGGTAAAAATGTTGTTTTTCATAAGCCGGATATAAAATCGTTGTAATTATGATAATTTCGTTGGTTAAAACAATCGAGTAGATCAGGGTATAAATTTATAAAATACAGGCTTTGATAAGATGATTAGGAGAGAAAAATAGAAAAAGCGAGCTTCGGTCATCAGGTTAGTTCTTATCAAAGCCTGTTCATGGGTTCTGAAAATCAGACATTAGGTGAGTTTTTAAGGTTGCATGGGTTATAATATTATTTTTGTGAGGTATAAAATGGGGTATCTGTGAACAAGAATCAAATGCTTATAGGAATAAGGCCTTTAATGGAGGCTTTAATGGCAGGTAAGGAAATCGAAAAAGTTTTTGTGCAGAAAGGCTTACGGGGTGAGTTGTTTTTTGAACTTAGCCAGATGATGAAAGAGCGCGGACTTATTTATCATCAGGTTCCGCGTGAAAAATTGAACCGGTTTACGGGCAAGAATCACCAGGGTGTTATTGCATTTATTTCACCGGTGGTTTATCAAAAGCTGGAAGACTTGCTTCCCGGGATATTTGAATCAGGTAATGTTCCATTGATCATAGTTCTTGACAGGGTAACGGACGTAAGGAACTTTGGAGCTATAGCCAGATCGGCTGAATGTGCAGGAGTACAGGCGTTGGTGATACCATCCAGGGGTAGTGCTGCTATTAACGAGGATGCCATGAAAGCTTCTGCAGGAGCTTTAAATGACATCCCTGTTTGCCGATACTCAAAGCTGGAAGATGCATTGGTTTATCTCAAAGAGAGTGGGGTCATGCTGGTAGGAGCCAGTGAGAAGGCAGAACGGTTTTATTATGATCTTGATTTTACGGTCCCTTTGGGTATTGTTATGGGATCTGAAGAAGACGGTATTTCTTCCCGGTTATTCAGGTATCTCGACGAGATTGCGCAAATCCCGGTGACAGGAAATATTTCATCGCTCAATGTTTCTGTTGCGTCCTCATTGTTTATGTATGAAGCATTGAGGCAAAGAAATTCAATAGCTTCAAGCCAACACTAAAGCCAGTTCAGTTTATCAGTTTGTATTGTTCTCTTCAGATACTTTTTTAGAATCCGGTATCTTAACCTGCAGGAAGTGTGTATTATCTTCGTAAATAGACAATTTTCTAAACATTTCATATCCATCGGATCTGATTTCTGCTACCAGTTTTTCAATCTTATCATGAGGAACCAGATAACGAGTCAATACGCGGGTGAAAATTTCCACAGAAGTTTCGAATTCTTCGGGAATAACTTCATTGGCACCAAGCTTGAATAAAGTCTCCACATCTTCAATGAATCTGGTACGGATAATAATATGGATATTGGAATTCATTTCCCTTGCTGTGGATATGATTCTTCGGGTATCAGAAAAGTTGGGTATTGTTACCACCAGAACCATAGCTTCGTGGATGTTGACATGCTCCAGAACAGAAGGCTGGGCAGCATCTCCAAAATATATAATTTCTCCTTTATCAAATTCTTTCTGGACGGTTTCAGGATTCATCTCAATGATCACATGTGGTATTTCGGCATATTTTGCTGCTCTGGCCACATTTTTTCCGTTTATTCCATATCCGACGATGATCAGGTGATCCTGGATTTTTCCTATTGTGCTTTCAGGTTTCGGGTAAAGTCCGTTTATAAGTTTTTCAGGAAGGGGTAGTTTGGTAATATTATCAGCTATTTTGGGGGCCAGTCTTATCAGGAAGGGAGTAGCTGCCATGCTTAAAACCGAAACGCTAAGGAAGAGTTGGTAATTTCCATCATTCAGAAGTCCATTTTGTATGCCAATCCTGGAGAGAATAAAAGAAAACTCTCCGACCTGGCTTATGGTGAATCCTACGATAATACTTGTTCGTAGCGGGTATCCCAGGATAAATGAAGCAGAGCCTGCGAGGATGGTTTTAACAGTGAGGACAATAGTTGTGAATAGCAGTACTCTTACAGGATCTTCAAGTATAGTGTTCAGATTAAGCAGCATGCCAATAGAGACAAAAAAGAAACTGGTGAACACATCCAGGAATGGGACAATATTACCAAGAGCATGCTGGCTGTATTTTGATTCGGAGATCATTAACCCTGCTAGGAAGGCCCCTAGGGCAAGGGAAAGTCCAATGGAATAGGTCAGGAAGGCTACAGCAAAAGCAATGGTAATAGTACTGAGTATAAATAGCTCCCTGCTTTGGGTGCGAGTAATCTGAAAGAGCAGTAGGGGAATAATATATTTTGACCCGACCATAATCAGGATCAAAATACCCACGAATTTCAGGATGAGGTAAATGATCTGTTCTCCTCCGGTTTGTCCGCTACCGGCAAGTATTGGAGTGATCAGAATCATCGGAACAACAATAATATCCTGAAAGATAAGGATAGCAAGGGATGTTCTGCCATGAGCCGAGTATATTTCCCCTTTTTCCTGTATTATTTTAAGCACTATAGCGGTAGAGCTTAGCGCAATTAAAAAACCAATGAAAACTGCTTCATTGACGACATTGCCGAAATGATAGGCAATAAAGGCAATCACGGCAATGGTTGACATAACCTGGAAGGTACCCGATATCAAAATCGATTTTCCAATTCTGATCAGGTTTCCCAAAGAAAACTCAATGCCAATAGTAAACAGAAGCAGAATAACACCAATTTCAGCGAGAACTTCCACATCATGGATATTATCGATCAACTGAAAACCATTAGGACCGATTAGGAGTCCAGTAATCAGGAAACCAAGGATGGAAGGTATGCGTAATCTGTTAAATAACAGTATTACAGCTACCGAAACCGCAAAAATGATTAGTATGTCTTTTAAAAAAGAGAATTCCATGCTGTACGATGTAATATGAATTGAAACGGATTGTGAAGATACAAAAAAAGCTCCGTGAAACGGAGCTTTTGGAAGTATGAAAACTACACTCTTTTTTCTTTAATTCTTGCTTTTTTACCTGTGAGGCCTCGCAGGTAGAATATTCTTGCGCGGCGTACAACGCCTTTTTTATTTACAGTAATATCTTCAATGAATGGGGATGAAACTGGAAATATCCTTTCAACACCTGTGCTGCCTGACATTTTCCTGACAGTGAAAGTAGCGGTTATTCCGGTTCCTTTTCGCTGGATCACGATGCCAGTGAAGTTCTGAATCCTCTCCTTACCACCTTCTTTAATTTTATACTGAACTGTAACGGTATCGCCTGCCTTAAAAGCCGGAAACTCTTTAACTGTGACCATATCTTCGACGAAAGTCATCGTATCATTTTTGCCCATTTTCCTAATGTTTTATCAGATTTCTTAAAAATGGCTGCAAATATAGTCGATTATTCTGAAATAATAAAAATAATTGGTAAAAATCTGGTATGATTTTTATTCAAGGTAACCAGGGCGCCTGTTGCGTGTTCTTTCGATTGATTGCGAGTATCTCCATTCTTCAATTTCCTTTTCATTTCCGGAAAGCAGGACGGGGGGGACCTCCATCCCTTCGAAATTTCGTGGGCGTGTATAAACCGGTGGGGCAAGAAGTTGATTTTGAAATGAATCGAAAAGGGCAGAGCTTTCGTTTCCAAGGACACCGGGGATCAGTCGGATAATGGAATCGACGAGGACAGCTGCCGGGAGTTCTCCTCCCGACAATACATAGTTTCCTATGGAAATCTCCTGGGTAATAAAAAATTCTCTTACCCTTTCATCAACACCTTTGTAATGACCACACAGTAAGATCATATTGCCCTTCATGGAAAGTGTGTTTGCCAAGGGTTGGTCGAGCAGTTTACCATCAGGAGTGAGGTAAATGATCTCATCGTAATCCCTTTCTTCTTTGAGTTTGCGAATACAGTGGGCAATGGGTTCTATCATCATGACCATTCCAGCCCCACCTCCAAAGGGGTAATCATCGACACTCCTGTATTTGTTGGACGAATAATCGCGCAGGTTGTGAAGGATGATTTTAACATGCCCTTTCTCTGCTGCCCTTTTGATTATGGAATGAGCAAAAAATCCGTTCAGTATTTCCGGGAATAGCGTGATAATGTCCAGTCTCATTTGCGTGATTGTTGGAAAATCCTTTTGTTTTGCAAAGTTATTCTGAAAAAAATACAAAAGCAACATGCAGGGAAAATCCCTGTAAATAAAAAGGTCGTGCTGAGAGGAGGGAATGCACGACCTAAAACCAAATCTTATAACTTAATCAAAAAGCCGTGACAAATATAATGCATGAATGATTATCTGTCAAGTGTTTTTTAAAATTTATTTACAATTTTCGAAAAAATGTAGATAATTTAGTATTTTTAACGTCTCATTTAGAACAATTTTAAATAATTTTCGTTACTTCAGAAATAGATAGAAAGATGAAAAGTATCACTACCATTTTAGTTTTATTGGTTTTAATACCAGGGATTTTAACTGGGCAAATATACCCCGATAAATATTTTATTGCATTTACCGACAAGAATAACTCACCTTATTCAATAACCAATCCGTCAGAGTTTCTTTCACAAAGGGCCATAGACCGAAGAGTAAGGCAAGGGATATCCATTGACTTAAGAGATTTACCGGTCAATCCGGCTTATATCCAAGGTGTTAAAGAGGTGGGGGTGACGATAATCAACCCTACAAAATGGTTGAACGGTGTTAGCATACAAACCGATGATCCATCGAAGATTGCAGTCATACAAGCTTTACCTTATGTTAAAGGAGTTGTAAAGTCGCATGTTAATCCGGTTGATCCTAAGTTTGAAAGTGATTTTTTTCGCAATGAGTCATTCAACCTTAATCCTGTGATGGAGAATTTGAATTCGGGACGTTCTTCTTTTGATTACGGGCCTTCATACAATCAGATTCATATGTTGAACGGTGATCTTTTACACGATATGGGTTATCGGGGTGAAGGGTTTATTATTGCTGTACTCGATGGTGGATTCCTTAACGCTGATGATATTCCGGCATTTGATAGTTTATGGATGAACGGTCAGATTTTAGCAACCCGCGATTTTGTTAAAGGGGGTGAGCTCACCTACGATACGCATCCTCATGGCACCATGGTATTGTCGACCATGGGGGCAAATGTCCCTGGTACACTGATTGGGACTGCTCCAAAGGCGAATTATTTGTTGCTTCGGTCAGAAGATACCGGTTCGGAGTATATTATTGAGGAATACAATTGGGTTTCGGCTGCAGAGTATGCTGACAGTCTGGGGGCGGATATTATTAACTCTTCTTTGGGTTATACAACCTTTCCTCTTGATCCTGACCATGACCATACCTATCAGGATATGGACGGGAACACGGCACCGGTTACGGTTGGAGCCGATGTTGCTGCAAGCAGGGGCATGATTGTTGTTAATTCCGCCGGAAATTCAGGGTCTTCTCCCTGGTTTTACATTGGAGCACCCGCAGATGGTGATAGCGTTTTTGCGGTTGGAGCCGTATTTTCAGATGGTAGTTACGTGTATTTCAGTTCACGGGGGCCTTCTTATGACGGGAGGATAAAACCCAACATAGCTGCACAAGGTTACGATACTTATGCTGCCGATCCGGGAGGCTCTTATGGTGGAGCCAGTGGAACTTCCTTCTCATCACCCGTAATGGCAGGAATGGTTGCCTGTCTTTGGCAAACACATCCCAACCTTAAAAACATGGAACTTCTGGCTGCCATTGAAGCAAGCGGAAATCAGGCAAATAATCCGGATGATTTCCTGGGTTACGGGATTCCTGATTTCTTTGAAGCAAACAACCTTCTTACTGTCATTGATTCAAGAATATTCTTGGATGATCCGGAGGTCTCTGTTTATCCCAATCCCTTTTCCGACCAATTCAGTATTGTTGCAGGAAGGGATTTGGGTACTGTAGCCATTGATATCCTTGATATTTCCGGCAGGCAGGTATATTCTTCATTCATTCCTTTAAGGGAAGGGCAAGCAACCGGTATCAGTAACCTTGATGGTTTGGCAACAGGAGTGTATTCTCTGAGAATCACCCATTCAGGAAAGGTTATTTACAGGAAAATTGTCAGGCTTTAATTTTTTCGGTATCCCTTTTAAATATTCAGATCACGAATGATCCCATCCAGTTTACTTTCCAGGGAAGTAAGAGCATCAGGGTATTCAGCGAGGGTACTTAGTTTTGTGTTAACGCTGAAATAGAACTTTATTTTGGGTTCAGTTCCTGAAGGCCTTACGGAAATTTTACTGCCATCTTCCAGGAAAAACTGCAGTACGTTTGATTTGGGGAGATTGATAGTTGTCTCCGTCTTTGCGGTTAAGTGTTTTTCTATACCCAATTGATAATCACGGATCATAACGACCAAACTACCGTTTATTGAAGTTGGAGGATCGGCACGGTAATCCGACATAATCTTCTTTATCTCTTCTGATCCTGATTTTCCTTTTCTGACAAGGGATTTGAGTCTCTCGTGATATAACCCATACTCAAGGTAAATGTCGAGAAGGATATCGTATAAAGTTTTTCCTTGTTCCGCAGCCCAGGCGGCTGTTTCAGCAATCATTGCGCAAGAGCTGACGGCATCTTTATCACGAACAAAATCGCCGATCATATAGCCATAGCTTTCTTCGCCGCCGCCGATAAAAGTTTCTACGCCTTCATTTCTGCGAATTATATCGGCAATCCATTTAAAGCCTGTCAATACATCGTAACATTTTACATTATTATGTTGTGCGATATCTTTCAAAAGCTCTGATGTTACAATGGTTTTTACAATATATTCCTTTCCTTTGAGGAGGTTTCTGGATTTCCACTGACTGAGCAGATAATGAATCAGGATGGCTGCAGTCTGGTTACCATTAAGCAGGATGAATTCGCCATTGCTGTTTTTAACGGCTATACCAACTCTGTCAGCATCGGGGTCTGTGGCCATCACAAGATTGGCATCAATACTCCCGGCAAGTTCCATAGCCATTTGGAGAGCACTTTGTTCTTCGGGATTTGGAGATTTAACCGTTGGGAAATTGCCATCGGGAATTGACTGTTCTTTCACGCTATAGACACTGGTAAAGCCCATTCTTTTCAGGATTTCAGGAACCAATCGTGTTCCGGTTCCGTGGAGAGGGGTGTAAACGATTTTCAGGTTGTGATGTTTTCTGATAAGATCAGGATTCAGTGTCAGGGATAAAACAGCGGAAAGGTAAGATTCATCAACATCTTTGCCTATCACTTCGATCAGGTTTCGGTTTCCTTCGAATTTTACTTCATCGATAGATGATATTTTGTTTACTTCTTCAATAACGTTTTTATCATGGGGTGGGATCATTTGCGCTCCATCGTCCCAATAGGCCTTATAGCCATTATATTCAGGAGGGTTGTGTGAAGCAGTGATAACGACACCGCTCTGGCATGAAAAATGACGAATTGCAAAAGATAATTCAGGAGTAGGGCGGAGGTCATCAAAAAGATAGACTTTTATGTTGTTAGCAGCAAAAACATTGGCGGTAATCTCGGCGAAATAGCGGCTGCGGTTTCTGGAGTCATATGCTATGGCAACTTTGATTTCTGGAAGGTCTTTAAAGGCTGATTTAAGGTAATTTGCCAATCCCTGTGTAGCCATTCCAACAGTATATTTATTCATACGGTTGGTTCCGGGGCCCATGATGCCACGTAAACCACCGGTTCCAAACTCTAAACTTGTATAGAAAGATTCAGTAAGCTCCTGAGGATTATAGTTTATCAGGTCACTTACTTCATTGCGTGTTTGTTCATCAAAGCCTTCGCCCAACCATATCTGAGCTTTTTTCAGGATTTCCGGTTCTAATTTATATGATTCCATAGGGTTATTTGTTAATTGAATGCAATGATTTTTCAAGGCTGTCAAGCCAGTACGGGATTTCCATTCCCAGGAATTGCTTTATTTTCGATTTGTTCATTACACTGTAGAATGGTCGCTTTGCAGGCAAAGGATAATCTTCGGTACTCACCGGGAATACTTTGCAACCTATCCCTGCCATCCGTAGGATAGCTTTTGCAAAATCATACCAGGATGCCACCCCTTCATTGGAGAAGTGAAATATTTCCGTTTGGCTTATTTTATCAAATTCGGGTATCATTTGAAGAACTACTTCGGCAAGATCTCCTGCAAATGTAGGTGTACCTGTTTGGTCATCGACAACCCTCAGAGATTCTCTTTCTTTTCCGTATTTAAGGATTGTTTTAACAAAATTTTGCCCATGGGATGAGTACAGCCAGGAGGTGCGGATAATCACAAATTTTCCGTTCCTGTTGATCAGTTCTGTTTCACCTCCATATTTTGATCGGGCATAGGCGGAAAGAGGGTTAGGCTGGTCGGTTTCGGAGTAAGGTCTGAAAGCTTTTCCGTCGAAAACATAATCGGTACTGATATGGATCAATCCGGCATTAAAAATTCCTGCAACATCAGCGAGGTTTGCAACGGCTTCAGTATTGACAAGAATTGCAGGGGCGGGGTCATCCTCAGCCTTATCGACGAGGTTATATGCTGCACAGTTTATGATCAGATCGGGGGTGAAATGATTGCAATAGTCAATGATATTGCTTTTTTTCCCTATATTCAGATCATCCAGGTCGGTAAACCGGAAATTTAATTCGGGATGTAAAGGTGAACGATTCCGGATTTCCGTTCCGAGCTGACCATTTGCACCGGTTACCAAAATGTTTTTCATAGGGGACATTTTAAATTGAACATTGTAAGGGTCATCCATAAAACATTTTCACAGGAGAAAGCTTATGATCCTTGGATATCATGCATCAGCCCTGGTTAATATTCCTGAAATATTCGATTGTTTTCAAGAGTCCTTCTTCCAAATGAATAGTAGGTTTCCAACCCAGGCGATTTTTAGCCAGGGTGATGTCAGGTTGCCTCTGGATGGGATCATCTTCAGGTAAAGGTTCAAAAGTGAGTTTTGATTTGGATCCTGTTAATTCAATTACCTTGCTGGCAAGTTCCATAATCGTGAATTCTCCGGGATTTCCAATATTAACAGGACCGGTGAAATCATCACCTGTATTCATCAGTTTTATAAGGCCGTCAATCAGATCGCTAACAAAACAGAAGCTTCTGGTTTGGCTTCCATCACCGTAAATAGTAATCGGTTTGTTGTTAAGGGCCTGCATAATAAAATTAGAGACGACCCTTCCATCAGCGGGATCCATTCTGGGTCCATAAGTGTTAAAGATACGTGCAATCTTAATTTTTACCCCGTTTTGGCGGTGGTAATTCATGAAGAGGGCTTCAGCACAGCGTTTCCCTTCATCGTAGCAAGCCCGTGAGCCGATGGGGTTTACATGGCCCCAATAATCTTCTTTTTGGGGATGGACCTCAGGATCGCCATAAACCTCGCTGGTACTTGCCTGCAGGATTTTTGCCTTGATGCGTTTGGCAAGACCGAGCATATTCATTGCACCAGCAACAGAGGTTTTAATAGTTTTAATAGGATTAACCTGATATTGTACCGGGGATGCCGGGCAGGCCAGGTTATAGATTTCATCTACTTCGATGAAGAAACTCATGGTAACATCATGCCTGATCACTTCGAAAAATGGATTTCCCATGAGGTGAATGATATTGCTTTTGTTCCCTGTAAAAAAATTATCCAGACAAATAACTTCATTACCTTCATGTAACAATCTTTCAGCAAGATGGGATCCTAGAAATCCGGCACCGCCTGTAATCAGGATTTTTTTCTTATTCATAAGTGCACCATTAATTTGGGTAACTGAGTATGGATCAGCATTTCGTAACAGGAGTTCTATAGATATTCGGTTTTTATTCCAATGCAGAAGTAATGGAATCCTGTATTTTTCATTTCTTCCGGATCATAAATATTCCTTCCGTCAAATATTGCCGGATTTTTCAGAAGTTTTTTAATCACATTGAGGTTCGGGATCCTGAATTCTTTCCATTCAGTTACCAGAACGAGGCAATCGGCATCAATGAGGGCTTCGTAGGCATCATTGGCATATTCTATTTTATCACCAATCTTTCGTTTGGTTTCGTCCATTGCAACAGGGTCATAAGCTTTAACTTTACAACCGGCATTGGTAAATTCATCAATCAGAACCAGAGATGGAGCTTCCCGCATGTCATCGGTTTCCGGTTTAAAAGAAAGACCCCACATCCCGATGGTTTTACCTTTGATATCACCATTAAAATACTTATAAACCTTATTAAACAAGACTTTTTTCTGTTCGTCGTTTACGTCTTCGACCGACTGGAGAACTTTTAAGTCATAGTTGTTGGCGCGGGCAGTCCGTATAAGGGCTTTAACGTCCTTGGGAAAACATGATCCGCCATAACCCACTCCGGGATAGATAAATTTGCTGCCTATTCTCGGGTCGCTTCCAATGCCTTTTCTAACCATATTAACATTGGCTCCAACGATTTCGCAAAGGTTGGCAATATCGTTCATGAAACTAATTCGTGTGGCGAGCATCGCGTTTGCGGCATATTTGGTCATTTCAGCAGAAGGGATATCCATGAATATCAGCGGGTGTCCATTAAGAGTGAAAGGTTTATAGAGCTTGCTCATCAGTTCCCGGGCTTTTTCCGATTCGAGGCCAATCACGATACGGTCGGGTTTAAGGAAGTCGTCAATAGCGGCACCTTCCTTAAGGAATTCAGGGTTGGAAGCAACATCGAAAGGGATGTTCACACCCCGTTTATCAAGTTCCGATTGTATAGCTAACCTGACTTTGTTGGCCGTTCCAACGGGTACAGTACTTTTGGTTACCATGAGTATGTAATCATTCATATTCTTACCCGCTTCTTTTGCCACATCAATCACATATTTCAGGTCAGCACTACCGTCTTCATCGGGTGGTGTTCCTACAGCGCTGAAAATAACTTCACAGCCTTCTAAAGTGGAGGCCAGGTCAGTGGTGAAATGAAGCCGACCTTTGTCAACATTGCGGTGAACCATATCTTCCAATCCTGGTTCAAAAATGGGGATTATTCCCTTTTTCAGGCCGTTAATCTTGTTCTCATCGATATCTACACAAGTGACGTCAACGCCAACTTCTGCAAAGCAGGTTCCGGTTACCAGACCTACATATCCGCTTCCTACTACTGTGATCTTCATGTTGTTGTGTTAATTGATTATTCTGTATAAAATTTGTTTACAAAAATATGGAATATGTTTTGAAAACCTCCGGATACTTTTCAACATCAATAAACATTTACGGTTTAGTTCCATACTCCTGCGATTTTGCACCCGCATGATATGCATTTTCCATCGCGGATATTAAATTCGGTTACTGAAAATCCTTTGCGTTTGATGGCAATTTTTCTGCAATTCGGGCAAGTTGTGTTTTCATCGCCCAGTTCGGGGGCATTCCCGACATATACATAATTCAATCCTTCCCCGAGCGCGATATTTCTTGCTTTATCCAATGTGCCGGTCGGAGTAGGGGGAAGGTTTTTGAGTTTATACATCGGATGGAATCGGCTAAAATGCAAAGGAGTGTTTTCGAAGCCGTTTGAGTAAAGCCATTGGCACATTTTTTCGATTTCCTGCATATTGTCTGTCCATGAAGGAACAATCAGGTTTGTTATTTCGAGCCAGACTCCCTCATCCCGTAATATTTTAAGAGTATTTAACACCGGCTCCAGGGTTCCCGCGTTGAGCATTTCATATGTTTCATTGCTAAAACTTTTCAGATCAATATTGGCAGCATCCAGGAACGGAGCTAATTCCCTGAGAGGTTGCTCGTTAATATAGCCGGCGGATATGAACAGATTTTTAATCCCATCGGTCCGGGCTATTTTGCATGTATCCATCGTATATTCATAAAATGCAATGGGTTCAGAATAAGTATAGGCTATGGTTCTGCATTGATATTTTTTTGCTTCATTAACAACCGCTTCAGGGAATAAATCATAATTACGTGTATTGTGAGGGCTTTCCTGGGATATTGTCCAGTTCTGACAGTTCAGGCAGGCCAGATTACATCCCGCTGTTGCAATTGAATAGGCTTTACTTGCAGGGAGAAAGTGATACAGTGGTTTTTTTTCTATAGGATCAATATGGACTGCGCAAGGGTTTCCATAAGCAATGGTGAACAGTTTACCGTTGATATTTTCTCTTGTTCTGCAATCACCGGTTTCTCCTGGTTTTAGTTCGCAAGCCTGGGGACAAAGTTTGCATTTAATTCCCCTGGGTGTGCTAATATAGTGCAGTGCTTCGCGGGAAAACCGGTTTGGATCATCCGGGGGCGCATTTAAATTACGGTACAAACTTCCGAACAGGTTCCTGGTTCCAAAGGCAACTGCAAGTCCACAGGTAGCGCAGATACTGTTCTTTATGAATGATCTTTTGTTCATGGAATGCGATTCATGAAATGCACGAAAAAGTAATCATTATTTTTGTTTTAACCAAACGAAAAAAGCATTAAAAATATTAAGCCCTCCCAGAATTAAACAAGTATTAATCAAACCCAATGCGGGAACCAGATAAACGGATGACAGCAAAGCGCCGGCAGCGGATCCTGCAAGGTCTGCACCATAAGCTGTAGCGGCTGTTCCGCTGATGCTAAGCTTACTTATCCCGGTTGCTGCAGAAAATATCATACCGGAAAGTCCTCCTGTAATAACAACGATTAAACTGAGCATGATAAGGTTCAGGATGTCATATAATACAATTTCAGAAGCCAAAACGGTAATGGGGAATAAGGCAAAACAAAGTATCCCAAGGGAAAGTTGCAAGAGTAAAAATACTCTCATGTTGTTTCGCACTATACCGGAGAAAAACAAAGATCCTGCTGCAATTCCTGCCATGTACAGGGTAATTATTATCCCGGTGAGATAATAACTGTACCCATAAAGTGACTGTATAATCAAGATAATGATAAACTCAAGGGATACTCCGGAAAATCCTGTAATAAATAATCCTTTATTCAAAGAGGAAGAAAATATCCAGGTTATCAGAGAGAGTATGAGCAAGACACCGGAAAAGATCCATACTCCGGACCCATGCACATCAAGCCACAGCAATAAATGATATTTATATGCAACAGGTCGTAAGTCAGTATTGGTCGTGGATGTTGTATAAGATTCGGGAAGCAGCATTTTTGCTCTCATTTTTACCAGGCTATCGTCAATCAGGTGAAAAGCAGATACATACTGATTGGGTAGTTGCAATATTTGGAGGCGGGATACGATTTCATAATCCAGGAGAGAGTCGGATGCAAGGAAATAATTACTTGATCCTGGAATCATCAGGGTGTTTTTGAATACCATTTTAAGTGTACTATTTACTGTTTCGTGCAGATTTTCAGCAGGGGCATTCAAATAATTGGCAGGAGCGTCCAGGTGAAGGCAAAATATTGCTCCTGGTTTCATAAGAAGATGGACTTCCCTGAAAAACTCAAGGGTAAAGTAGCGGTTTAACTGCGATGTGGAGGGGCCAGGAATGTCAGAAATGATTATATCATAAGTGTTATTGGATTGCTTGACATAGCGCCTGCCATCCATAAAGTAAACGGTAACTTGATCTTCCGGAAAGGCAAGTGGCAGGTTATCTTGCACAAGATCCGCCCATCCTGGATTGATTTCAATAAGATCAATATTGTCAGGATTATATTTCATTGCTTCCTGAATGTTCCCTGCAAAGCCTCCGGAGAGAATTAAAACATTTTTGGGATTTTGGTGGAGTGCCATTGGGAAATGAACTGTTTCTTCCGAATGTTCCGTATCACCGGATGTAAAGATTATGTTTCCGTTTTCATAGAAAGCCAATTGTTCTCCCGACCGGGTTACATCCAATCTTCCAAACGGGGTTTCTTTTGTATCTACCAGGATTTGGCCGGGGTAAAGGCTTTGAATGAGTTTTTCATAGAAATGTGAACGGAAAAGGATGACGCCCGCCATGAGTAATGTAATAGAAAGAAAGGCAGGCATGATCCATTTTGATTTTTGATATAGTATGATGGAAAACAATACTCCCGTTAATAAAACCAAAACCAGTACCTTGAATGAATTAAAAAGGAATATCAGCAGGAAGCTGTAAACAATGCCACCGGCAAGGCTTCCTGCTGATTCCCAGCCATAAGCGAATCTGACTTTTTTTTGGGAAGGGATGCCGGATAAGGAAGCAGCCAGCAAAGGGAACAGGATTCCCGATGCTAAGCAGAAAGGTGCAATAGTGATCAGCATAAATCCCCAAATGGTAATTGGGCCAAGGGATATTCCAGCGGTAAACAGTATGCTTTTCAACCAGTATGCCAGAGCTAAAATAAAGGGAGGTAAGCCAGACAAAGCTAAAAAGAAGATGAAAATTATAAAAGGACGGTTTGCAATCCAACCGGAGAGCCGTGCGCCGGTTCCGGATAATAGCAACCAACCGGAAAGGAAAAGACCAATTATCAATTCATTGCCACCAAATAAGGTGATGAACTCCCTAAGCAGAATGATCTGGGTGATAATACTGTTAAATCCCAGGATCAGAAGTCCAAATCTGTTTGTATTTTTAAATACGTTCAGCTTTTAGTATATTTGTGTTTTGCCTCAACCATACGAAATTAATTAAAAAATGTGTGCCAACAATCTGGGTTTTATGATTATGATTCTCGCAGTTATTACATCCGGGGGATGTTTTTCGCAACAAGACAATGGCCGTGTTAATCAGGAAGACCGGCAAGCTTACGCTGCCGGTAAATTTTACACTGATGACCCGGTAGCATTGGGAAATGAACTTAAAAGTCTTTTTATACAGGCAGAGAGGAAACAATACAATAATGTGGTGGCCGTGATTTCTCCTCATGCCGGCTATATGTTTTCAGGGGAAGTTGCCGCCTCGGCCTTTAATCAGATTAATGAAAACGGTAAATATGACCGGGTTTTTGTAATAGCATCGAGTCATAGAGTCACTTTTCCTGGTGCATCAATATACTGCAAGGGTGATTATTTAACTCCGCTGGGTAGGGTTGAAGTAGATTTGGATCTTGCACAAAAGCTTGTTGATGAGAATGATATTTTCACCTTTCGCAAAGATGCTCACCTGTATGAACATAGCCTTGAAGTCCAGCTTCCTTTTTTGCAATACAAGCTGGGAGATGATTTTAAGTTGATTCCGATAGTCATAGGTACACAAAATATACAGGATTGCCAGGATATAGCAAGGGTGCTAAAATCCTATCTTGGAGGGAATAACCTTTTTGTTATCAGCACAGATTTTTCTCATTACCCTTCTTATGAGGATGCTGTTACAACGGATGCGCTTACAGCGTCTGCCATTGAAACGGGATCTCCTGAGAAGCTGGCTGAAGTGCTTCAACGAAATAACCGGAAAGGGATTTCAAATTTGGCTACCAGTCTATGTGGATGGAGCTCAGTATACTCTTTGTTGTATATGCTGGAAGACAATCCCGGATATAAAATACACAAGTTGAAGTATATGAATTCGGGAGATGCTGCATATTATGGAGACAAGGAGAGGGTGGTAGGTTATTGGGCCATGGTTGTAACCGGAGAGCATTTGGTTGATACGAAAAGCGAAGACGTATTCGAAATCAACGCACACGATCAGACTGTCCTGTTAGGAATTGCAAGAGAAACGCTCAACGATTATATCCGCCAGGGTAAGTTTCCGGATTTTAATACCCGTGATTTACCTTCTGTTTGCAGGGAAAAGTGCGGGGCGTTTGTCACATTACTGAAGGAAGGCCAGCTAAGGGGATGCATTGGAAGATTTGATGCTGATGAGCCTTTATACCTAGTAGTAAGGGATATGGCTATATCTGCCTCTACCCGGGATTACCGTTTTCCTCCTGTACAGGCAGATGAGCTTGATGAGATCGAAATAGAAATATCTGTATTAACGCCAATGGTAAAGATTTCATCCATTGAAGAAATAGAGCTTGGAAAACATGGTATATACATAAAAAAGGGGGCTTCAGGAGGGACCTTCCTTCCCCAGGTAGCCACTCAAACCGGTTGGACCCTGGAGGAATTCCTTGGGCACTGTGCACGTGATAAAGCCCGGATAGGATGGGACGGATGGAAGGATGCCGACATATATGTATATGAGGCGAGGGTCTTCAGCGAAAGCGGCCATTGACTGCCTTGTCTTAATTTTCCAGGAACGGAATAATACAATCCAGAAATTCTTCAGGATATTCGGCGTGTATCGAATGAGCAGCTTTTTCAAGAATGATCATATCATGAAATCCCGGCATGGATTTTAATTTTGCAGATTCATCAGGATAAACCAGAATATCCTTGGCTCCTGAGACTATCAGGGATTCTGTATTGATTTTATCCAGGAAGGGGGAGGAATCAAAGTTAATAAGGGCCTCGATCTGGGCTTTAAAGCTTTCAAGGGTCTGCTGGTATGGATAGCACATTGTATAAATGATGGCTGCATCCAGGAATTTTTTATTCACAAAAGCATTAGGGCTGAAAAGCCAGTAAAATAGTTCGCGAAACCACTGATCTTGCGGGATACCGGATTCCCAGCCATGGATAAAATGATCAAATAGAGATTTGTTGCGGTCAGACATGATTGGAGTTGTGCTTGCCAATACCATTTTATGCACCATTTCCGGAGCCATAAAAGCAAGTTCCTGGGCAATGCATCCACCCATGGAATGACCGATTATCTGGCATCGATTTACTCCAAGATGATCGAGGAGGTCCAGGGCATCCTGGGCCAAATCTTTCATTTGAAAGGGATAACCGGCGTTTTGTGTCCTTCCCGTTCCACGGTTATCATAAATGATAACGTTAAAACGGGAAGCCATCTTTTTTAGAATGAACTGCCAGCTCTGGCTGTCGCTGGCGAGTCCTGCTATCATTAATACTGCCGGTCCTTTGCCATGAGTTTCGTAGTAAAGCTTAAGATGGTTTTTGTTTAACCAGGCCATTTATTCGTATTTATCGGTTGCAAATATCCTTAAAAAAACATGATCCGCATAAGTCGAGGTCATTTGTTTGCCCAAATGGTTTTGTTGGGTCGAAAATTTCCTGCACTAATTCTTTCAGGAATGATTCTGTTTGTTCAAGAATAATCCTGTCAGGATGATCCTGTTTAAGAGGTTTGAGCGGGATAAAGCCATCTCTCAGGCTGCGCAGAGGAATGATTCCCGGCTGCAGGATTCCTGAATTAGGATGGCTCGATTCATAAAGCCAGGCATATACCAAAAGTTGGAGGGCTTTATCGTATTTAGGATTTTCCCTAAGAGTTTCCCAGGAAGTAAAAGAAAGGTCGTATCGGTTTACAGCACCTGTTTTGTAATCAATGACCCTGATCGTTCCATCAAGGTTGTCGATGCGATCTGTCTTACCTGCGATAAAAATATTGCTTTCTTTACCTGTTATAATGACAGGAAGGTTGGCCTGATAGCGTTTCTCTAAAAAGGATAGGGTCAGGATGCTCCCATTTTTTTCATATTCTTTCAGGTTTTGTCTTTCAAAGCTTATGAAGTTTTCAACAATATTAACGGCAACGTTGTATAAAAGAAGGTTCCGACCGGAGTCCATATTCCCGTCAGGATAGTTTTCCTGAACAGAATTTTGTAATTCCCTGTGTATATCCTCCGA
>JAHJRE010000152.1 GCA_018831055.1 Bacteroidota bacterium | reverse complement strand
TGATAGATCCAACATGAGTATTACCATCCTGGGCATAGAATCATCCTGCGACGACACATCTGCTGCTGTGATCCGTGATACCACCATTTTGTCGAATATCATTGCCAATCAGGACGTGCACAGACATTACGGCGGCGTTGTTCCAGAGCTTGCCTCAAGGGCTCACCAGCAAAACATCATACCCGTTATCGACCATGCATTAAAGGTAGCAAATATAAGTAAAAATAACCTCGATGCGATAGCATTTACCAATGGTCCGGGGCTTTTAGGGTCTTTATTGGTAGGTACTTCATTTGCAAAATCTTTTGCACTTGCTTCAGGCATCCGTTTGATCGCGGTTGACCATATGAAAGCCCATATCCTGGCGCATTTCATCCAGCAAAAAGACAGCGAGCATCCCGTGCCGGCATTTCCATTCCTTTGCCTGACAGTAAGCGGAGGACATACCCAGATCGTCAGGGTTTCTGATCCCTACACGTTCGAGGTTATTGGAAAAACGCTTGACGATGCTTCCGGTGAAGCCTTTGACAAAGCTGCCAAAATCATGGGGCTTCCATATCCGGGTGGACCTGAGGTGGATAAACTGGCCAAAAGTGGAGATCCATTTAGGTTTTCTTTCCCGGAACCTAAAATTCCAGGACTGGATTATAGTTTTAGCGGCTTAAAAACATCATTTCTTTATCTTGTCAGGGACGAATTAAAGAAAGACCAGGGGTTTATTGAAAATAACAAAGCAGATCTCTGTGCATCCATTCAATTTACCATCATTCAGGTTTTAATGCATAAGCTCATTCAGGCCAGTAAGGAAACAGGAATACAGGAGATTGCCATTGCCGGTGGCGTTTCTGCCAATTCTGCTCTAAGAAACCGTTTACAGGAACTGAAGGAAGAACTGGGCTGGAATGTTTTTATTCCCCGTTTTGAATATACTACCGATAATGCAGCCATGATCGCGGTTGCAGGATATTTCTCCTTCCTGAAAAAGGAATTTGCCGGCCAGGAAACAACCCCATACGCCAGAAATCTTTAATACCATGAAAATCCGTTGTTTACGCATACCCGATTATGCACTGAATATTGTCAGAGCAGCTAAAAGCATGTGGCTTGAGACCCTCGACCAAGAAGTCGGCCTTAAGCCCGATCAGGTTCTAATCCATCTGCTTGCAGCCCCAATAAACCCATCCGACATTTCTTTCATTCAGGGGCGGTATAATATTCGTAAGTCATTGCCGGCCATTCCAGGGTTTGAGGCTGCGGGGATTGTTGTTCTTACAGGAAACGATCCTAAGGCAAAGGCGTTGGATGGCAAAAGAGTAAGTTGTTTTACCCAGGAAAAAGAATGGGGTACGTGGTCGGAGTATTTTGTAGCAGGATGCGGTGACTGCATTCCCATTGAGGATGGCATTCCCGATGACCAGGCAGCTTGCCTGAGCGTCAATCCACTCACAGCATTTGGACTGTTCCGGCATGTAAAAGATAAGGGATGCCCTTCTGTTCTCTTAAATGCTGCAGGCTCGCAGGTCGCGTCCCTTATAAGGCAAATGGCTTCAATGGAAGGCATAAACGTGATTAATATCGTCAGGAAATCTGAACAAGCGGATTATCTCTTACAACAAGGCGAACAATATGTAATAAACCAACAGGAAGAAGGGTTTCAAGACATCCTGGAAAAGATGACCCATAAACTGGATACACGCCTGGCTCTCGATGCTGTTGGAGGTGAGTTAAGCGGAATCATTTTAAACAGTATGCCCGGAAATTCAGAATTGGTAATTTATGGTGGATTATCCGGCAAACCTACCGGGTCATTCGATAACCTGGAAATGATATTTCAAGGAAAAGCCTTTAGAGGATGGAACCTGTATGACTGGAAAAAGGAGGTTGGAGAAGAAGGATTCCAGAAAGCAACAGCAAAAATTCAAAAATGGATATTGGAAGGTAAACTAAAAACTACGATTCAAGCTACATTACCTATCGACCAATTTGAAAGCGGATTATTTCAATATATAAAAAACATGTCGGGAGGTAAAATCCTTTTTACCCCCTGATAATTATTCAACAGGTTTAAACCTGTCGTCATCCACCGGGACAAAGGCATTACGCTTGCGGTCGTAATGATAATAGAGTTCAGGCTTTACATCTTCCGGAGCATTACTATAAATGTATATATTCATAAGAAAATCGTAAGTATAGCCGGCATATTTCTCGCCCAGGAATCCTGCAAGATCATAAATATCCTGGACATTCAATGAGTCAACAGAAAAATCATATGACAATTCTCCGGAAAAAGGGTAATATCGAAACTGTCCGGAATAGCCGTCCATTACATAGTGACTCGCGTACAATACAATAGGTTCATCATCATCTTTGTTCATCCTGGAAAACTCAAACCAAACATTAAGCCCGACAGCATTCAGATCAATTTCCTTATAATAAAGGTAATCATCAAATACTTCTTCGTCACGATACTCCTGGATATACTCTTCCAGTTCCATCTGTGCGATATTCAGGATAAAGGATGGTTTCCTGATAATGAGGAATGTATCCATCTGAAAATCGGAAAATGTTTCAATTCCTAGTGCTTCCATCTCACCCAGGAATCTTTTGTTAAATTCAGCTAGCAGGATGGAATCATCAACGAGCTGAAGGTAGCTACTGTTGAAAAATAGCGTTGAATCAAGTTCGAACTCATCCAATTCCTGATATCCATGAATCTGATCCTTTTTTAGATTGGTTTTGAAAACATAATCAGGGGAAATATACATTAGGGCGGGCTTTTCTGCGTGCTCCACGAATTGTTTAGCCAGTTTGTATTCAATTGTGCAGGATGAGAGCATCATGAATACGGAGGTAAGCAGAAACAAAGCAAGGATAGTCCGGAGTTTTTTGAGCATTTTTTACAACATGTAAGTTTTCAAAATAACAAACTCAGGGCCAACGAAAAAATTATGTTTATTGACTCGCGTTTTCCAGTAATTTTTTACCAAAGCGAAAACCATAATCTTCGGCCATTTTCAGATCTTTAACGTCAGGGGAGAATTTAACAAATATCCCATCTTCAAAATAACTGAGTTTCAGATTCTTCAATGCAGATTCTATCAGTTGTTTTCCTTCTCCACTCCAGCCATAGGAGCCAAAACCACCTGCAAGTTTTTTATGATCCCTGATGGGGTTTATTACTGCAAATAATTTGTAAACCGGCAATAAAATATTCTGGTTTATGGTTGGGCAACCAGCTAAAACTGCGGAAGAGCTGGTCATTTGTGCATCCAGGTCGCCAATGGAAGTGTTTTCAATATCCATTACCACAACCTCAATCTCACCGGCTTTTTTAATTCCCAGGGCAATATGCTCGGCAAGCAGCCCTGTTTTGTGATACGCTGAGACATAAGGGATGAAGACCTTGTTGGTAACCGGGTAGCTCAGGTATTCCCTGGCATACTCTTCGGAAAGGTCGACCCATTTTTTCCAGTTATGGCGAAGTATTGGGCCGTGACCGGGACAAACGACACTAATATCAAGAGGTTTTATCTTCTCAATGGCACGGATCATGAACTTGCTATAGGGCTTCAGGATGACATCGAAATAGTATTTAAAAGAATCGGTATGATCCGGGATCGTATCATCGAACATTTCCGCATCGCAATAATGAGCCCCAAAAGAATCGCAGGTAAAGAGGATTTTATCTTCAACCAGGTATGTGTATATTGAATCGGGCCAATGCAGGTTAGGGGCACTGATGAAGCGAAGGGTTTTATTCCCCAGGCTAAGCGTATCCCCGTCTTTTACAGCCAGGGAACGAAACTCCGTTTCCATCAGATCCGACAGGTAACGGATGGCATTTCCGCTGCCAACGACAACAGCCTGCGGTGCAAGTTTAAGTATATTTTTCACATTGCCGGAATGATCCGGTTCTGTGTGATCAAGAACGATGTATTCGATTTTGGAGGGGTCGCAAACCCGATTCAGTTTTTCCAGATAAACATCCCAGAATTTTTCTTTGCTGGTTTCAATCAATGTTTTCTTTTCGGCATCAATAAAATAAGAGTTGTAGGTAGTTCCGTATTTGGTCTCCATCACTACGTCGAAAGTAACGATATCGTAGTCGAGGATACCTATCCATTTGACATCAGGACTTACGTCCAGGATACGGTCGTCTTTTTTCATTGTATAAAGGTTTTAAAAATCAAAAGTCATTTGTTGAGCACCACCATGATTCTCAGAATCATCATCTTGTTTTTCAAGGGAGCTTTTCGTTATATCTTCATTAGTTACCGGTTCCATTTCTGGTGATGTAGGCGTTTCCTGTATATCCTCATTTACCGGAGTCCCGTTTTCTTCTTCCGGTATCTCCTCCATATTTACTTCCACAGGAATGGGCTCCAGCCATCGTACTTTGGAAACCTGGTGAACTGAGAGTCTTTTTCCTTTTGCTTTATGGCTTTTTATGGCAATAAAATCAGCTACACTGAGCATAATAGATTCTTTCGGGCTTTTGGCCGATTTCTTTGTTAAGTCCATCTCGAGCCTGGGCAGGTAATCGAGGCTGAAAGCCACCATCCGTGTCCCTGGATGATCGTTAAGGAAACCTGTTTTCTTGTCACTGTCTTCAACATGAAAACGTTTGAGGTAATGAACTTCCTGTTCTCCATCGAAATAGACAACAGAAACGATTCCTTTTGGATCGAATTTCCCTATATAGGCCATATCCTCCTCAAAATGTAATGAAAGGTCAAAGCCATAAAGTTTCCATGATCCCGACCGCATGATGGTGAATATTTTGTCATCACCTTTAAAAGCGCCGAGATATTTTCCCCTTTCATCAGTGTTAAGCCTGCGTACGGTTTCATCATACCAAAGATGCATTGCGCCAAGGGTAGAGATGCCTTCCTCCTGTTTCTGTATCTTTAATACAGGCTTGCGCGTCAGGATATTTCCTTTGGAGTTTCTACCTTTAATGGCAAGGTCGCTAAAAGCGTATTCAAAACTTTTGGTTTTCAACCTGGGTAAAGGCTTCAGCAACACCTTGATAACCTCGGCTTCTCCATTCGGATTTGCTGAGAAATAAAGAATTTTGGAATTCTCTGAACCTATGGTAAGGTCATATTCTTTATCGCGTGTGACTCCGAGGACGGCAAAACGTTTAACGTAAGAAGCACCGCCTTTGCCATCGCGATAAACCACATTATAGATTGTACGTTCATCATTACGGCGAAAGACATCGATATGAATAATATTTTTACCTACAAAAACCTTGGAGGCAATTTTGGTGACCAGGAAAGTGCCATCGGAACGGAAGACAATAATATCGTCAATATCTGAGCAATCGCAAACGTATTCATCTTTTCGCAGCGCAGTTCCCGCAAAGCCCTCTTCACGGTTAACATAAAGTTTTTGGGTGGCGGCTGCGACAGACACAGCTTCAATGGTATCGAAATTGCGGATCTCGGTTTTTCTCTCTCTTCCCTTACCGTACTTTTTCCTGATCTGCCGGTAATAATTTATTGAATAATCGATGATATGCTCAAGGTGGTTAGCCACCTCTTCCATTTCTGTCTCAATGCTTTTTATCAGTTCGTCGGCCTTAAACGAATTGTATTTGGATATACGTTTTATTTTTATCTCCGTAAGCTGGGCAATATCATCCCGTGTGATAGCCCGTTTAAACATTTTCACATAAGGAGCAAGGCCTTTATCGATAGTCTCTATCACCTCCTCCCATGACTCGCAGGTTTCGATTTTTCGGTAAATTCTCTTTTCAATGAATATCTTTTCCAGGGAAGAAAAATGCCATTGTTCTTCCAATTCAGCCATCCTGATCTGCAATTCCCGTGTAAGCAGATTAACGGTATTTCTAACAGAAATGCGCAGAATCTCCTTTACATCGATAAAACGTGGTTTACCTTCTTCAATTACACAACAATTGGGGGAAACGGAAACCTCACAGCTTGTAAAGGCATATAATGCATCTATGGTTTGATCAGGACTAACACCCTGATTGAGATGTATGAGAACCTCTACATTCTCTGCCGTGTTATCATCGATTTTTCTGATCTTGATTTTACCTTTATCGTTGGCTGCAACAATGCTGTCGATAAGTGTTGACGTGGTGGTTCCAAAAGGAATTTCAGTGACAGCCAGGGTACGGTTATCCATTTTATTAATACGAGCCCTGATCCTGACACGACCACCACGGGATCCATCCTGGTATTTTGAGAAGTCGGCCAGCCCTCCGGTAGGAAAGTCGGGAAGGATAATAAAATCTTTTTCCTGGAGAATATTTATAGAAGCATCGATTAATTCGATGAAGTTATGGGGTAAAATCTTAGAGGCAAGTCCCACAGCAATACCTTCCACTCCCTGGGCAAGCAGGAGAGGAAATTTCACCGGTAAGGCGAGAGGCTCCTTGTTCCTGCCATCATAAGATAATTTCCAATGGGTAGTTTTGGGATTGAAGACAACTTCGAGGGCAAATTTCGATAGGCGGGCCTCAATATAACGTGGCGCAGCGGCACTATCTCCTGTGTGTATGTTTCCCCAGTTTCCCTGGGTATCGATAAGAATGTCCTTTTGTCCGAGTTGTACCAGAGCATCACCTATGGAGGCATCTCCATGAGGATGATACTTCATAGTGTGCCCGATGATGTTGGCCACCTTATTGTACCTGCCATCATCCAGCTCTTTCATGGCATGGAGTATCCTTCGCTGAACCGGCTTTAATCCGTCATATACATCAGGTACAGCCCTTTCCAGGATCACATAGGAAGCATAATCCAGGAACCAGTTCTGGTACATCCCTGAAAGGTGTATGGTTTTGAACGCATCTTCCTTTTTCAGTACTTCCGGCACATGGGAACCTGATCCCTTTTGACCTGAATCAGCATCAAAATCTTCCCCCTCAGGGAAAACATCCTTTATATCATCATTATCCTGCATGCCTTGATATTGCTGTTGTTATTTTACCAGCTTAGAAATTGCACGGAAGGTATCGGTTCCGGAATACTGAAGCAATTCAAACAAAATGGATTCATAGGTGGTGATTATCGCTCCGGATTGTCGCATGCGTTGTATAGCCATGCTTTTATCGTTGATCCTTCTTGACCCAACGCAGTCTTCCACGATAACCGGGATAAAACCGGAATCCAGCAGATCGATTGCAGTTTGTAATACACAAACATGGGTTTCAATGCCGGTGATGATGGCGAATTTCCTGTTACGAATGGTCAGTGCTTCATAAAAGGAAGGCTCATCACAACAGCTGAAAGCCATCTTTTCTATGGGTTCGTAATCCCCCAGAGCCAATGCCAGGGGTTCGATGGTCTGACCCAGGCCCTTTGTGTACTGTTCCGTAATGATTATTTCGAGTCCGATTTCACGCATACCTCTGATAAGAATATCGGCATTACGTGTAAGTTGCTCATGTTCATTAATGAAAGGGTAGAGTCGTGATTGCATGTCAATGACCAACCCTATGGAATTATCTTTTGTGATCCTCATGTTATTATAAATATTAAATTATTGCTTACCGGAAATGATTAACAAATAGTTACAAGTTACAAGTTACAAGTTACAGGGTGAATGAAGCCTGCACCTTTGTTTTAATCATCCCAGATACTCATTTTATATTATTTCCAAAATCGCAGCATCAACACTTCCGATGCCAGAAAAACCAGTGCGAAAATAATGAATAATTTCCAAAGTCTTTTGCCTTCATTCATATCACGGATAGCTACCGAGAGCGGTTTGTTCTGGTCGGAAAGCAGTTTAAAATCGCTATCAACACCGGAATTGAGACGCTCCATCAGATCATCTTCCCCGGGCTGTCCCAACTGGGATTCCCTGCGATCGTAATTGAGCGCAATACTTCCTAAAACGCTGTTTCCTGAATACAGGTCATAATGTCCTGCCTCAGAAATGTTGCCATGCAAATTCAGGTATGGCCTTCTTTGGGCAAATCCTGTTTCAGGAATGACATCAAAACCATTATCAACATTTTTCAGGTGAATATTCTCACGACCGGGAGGGATGCTAAAGGGAGTAAATATCAACTCATCCCGATTGATCACATCATAATCACCATAACCAATAAAACTCATCATTGCCATCCTTAGCATGACAGGAACAAAGAGAGCATGGCGGTAAAAATCGCCCCCCCTTTCAGAAACCGGAGCAGTGAAAAGAAAAACATTCCCCTTACCCGCAGGTATTTGTACCAGGAAAGGATCGTCATTAAACATTTTCATAAGGACTTCCGTGTTTGATGTAGCCGGCATATCCAACGGAAAATGGTGTTTTATAATGGGCATTTCCAGGCGTGAGTTACCTTCAAAAAGAGGAGACTCTTCAAAAACATCTTCGAACAAAGGAGCATTAAGATTAAGCCAGCCAAGGGGAAGTAAAGCAGTATCTGCAGCGAGCAATGCGATGGGTTTCAAAAATTCGTTGTACGATTCCCTATCCACTTTTTCAGAAGGGATAATGAGCAGGCTGCGGTTTTGTTCTAGTATGCGGTTCAGTTCAACAGCCATACCACTACCTATGGTTTGAACTCCGTTAAGGATGATGAGGTTGTATTCTCCCATACCTGAATAATCAACATTACCTGCATCCGTTTCGCGAAATAAAAATAGTGAATCTTCACCGAACAGATTCCGGAAATGGTCACCGGGTTCGTCTCCATTAATACTGTATACGGAAACATGGTCGTTCACCATGAAACCGAAAAACAATTCATCATCGTATATTACAGGATAATCAGTTATCCGGAGCAACCCTTTTTTCCATCCGGGGGTATTGACAGAAAATGTCATTCTAACCAGTGTATGTTCTCCGGATTCCACGTCGAAGCTGGCCAGGGCGCGCTGAATCCCATCTACCTCAAGTTTAAGAGGAATCTTTTCGAGTTTGTTATCAGATCCGTTTACCAGGGATACCATGAGGTTAAGTGGTTGATTGACCTGCAGCGCAGGAGATTCGAACCAGCATGAATCGATGTAAACATTCTGACTTTTTTTTGCAAATAAGGGTACAACAAACACATTGATATTACTGTCAGGCGCTAAAGTCTTTGTTTCAAGCATACCAAGCTGAAAATCGGAAACCAGGAAAGCGTTGAGGTTTCCTGAACCGGATGATTTTAGTATTTCCTGTTGCCTCTGTAAAATATCATTGAAAGAGCGGAACACAGGGGCGAAACTTATATCATCCAGTACATCAAGAAAATCCTGACGTGTATAGAAACGGTTACTGGCCGGAGCAAAATCGTTGGTTATCAAGCTAAATTCATCCGTAGCATTGTACGCCATAGCAATTTCAGAGGCTTTACGGAGGGCATTATCAAGCAGAGACCCTGCGTCTGATGACGCTTGCATACTAAAGGAATTATCCACATAAATACTAATGGCATTGCTTCCTTGTTTAATGCGGACATCATCACCGGAAGGAATATATGGCTGCGCAAAAGCCATTACGATGGAAGCAATGGCAAGCATCCTGGCAATCAACACCAGCAAATGTCTTAGCTGCGACTGTTTTCTGGTCTCCTGCCGTATCATTTTCAGATAGCGTACATTACTGAAATAAACCCGGCGATACCTTCGCAGATTAAACAAATGAATGAGCACAGGAATGGCCAGTGCAAACAACCCAAAAAGAAAAAAAGGATAAACAAACTGCATAATCCCGAGAAGTAAAGGAATTGTGGTTTATAACGGCAAAGGTAAGGATAATCGGATAGAACCCACGGGAATTTATTTCACTATGACCCGGAATTTCAACAGGCCTTTGTTGATAATATTTTAGCAAAACCCAATGAGTCACTATTATATAATTAATTTTGCCCGGAAATGATAGGGCAAAATCCATTGACAATTTGAATAAGGTAAAACGGCCGGAACGAAGGGCATTGTTTTCGAAGGCTGCCATCCTGGCTGCAACATTTGTGGGAGGACCACTGGTGACAGGCATCCTGGTTGCTTCCAATCTTTATCAGTTCAATAAAAAGGCTAAAGCGCTCAGGGCAATCATAGCCGGTTTCCTGGGGAGTTTAATTCTTTTCCTGGCCATTTTCCTTATCCCGCAAACGGCCCGCAACGGTTTTGTTTACATGATCATCCCATTTATCTATACAACAGTGGTTTTTATTTTCCTTGAGTTTTTTCATCAGGATGAACTTGTGCAACATAAACAGGAAGGAGGCTATTTCAGGAGATTTGGACAGGCTGCTTTATATGGGATATCCGGACTTGTGTTTTCGATGGTAGTTATTCTCCTGCATTTCAGCGCAAACCAGGACGTACTAATACCTCACCGGATTGGAAACAATGACTATTTCATCATGCACTCTGAGACGATTCCCACTGAGGACCTGCAGAAGCTGGAAACTTTCCTGAAAGACCAGGAATACTTCACAGAATCACAAAACCGTGCGGCATTCCTGGAGTTAAAAGGAGAATATGAGGTAAGGCTTATACAGGATGAGAGCCTGTGGCATGATCCGGATACACAAATCGACCTGCGTATCTTTGAGCTGCTCCTCAACCAAACCGGTTTCAGAAAGAAGATCCATTTGAAAATTACCGACACCACCCTGATCCGAAGTATGGATATTAATTAACAATGCCTTCCATGATCAGTTTTAAGATCCAATACAATCCAATTGGGATCATCCATAGTCCGCATAAAAAAACTTCAGGGATTCCAATACAGCCTGTCTTCGCATTGGAATTCCAGGGAAGATCCGAAATTTTCCCGGAGTACGCAAAAGGACTCGCAGATCTGGAAGGATTCTCCCATGTTATCCTGATCTATCATTTCCACAAAGCAGGACAAAGTAAGCTAAAAGTAAAGCCTTTCCTAGAGGATAAGTACCATGGTATTTTCAGCACAAGGGCACCTGTACGGCCTGTATTGTGACTTGCCACTTGCCTCCTGCTCCCTGTAACTTGCAACCTGCTCCCTGTAACTTGTAACCCTCAACCTGTCAATGTTGATTTCTGCTTTAAAATCATTTTTTCTTCAGTAATTAAGAAAGCAAATTCCTAATATCTTTGTCGTTTTCAGAAAGTATGGATTTTCAGCATTATTCAGGGGAGCTGGCGGCACTGGGTGCCGCGGTTTTTTGGACGATCACGGCATTATCGTTCGAGGTAGCCAGCAAAAAGGTAGGATCTCTGGCGGTGAATATGATCCGTCTGGTGATCGCTTTTGTGTTGCTTATGGTATTTTGCTATTTCTACCGTGGTATGGCCCTTCCTACGGATGCCAGCGCCCATGCATGGATTTGGCTGTCACTGTCCGGCCTCATCGGTTTTGTTTTCGGCGATTATTTTCTTTTCAGGGCCTATGCGGTGATCTCTTCCCGCATCGCAATGCTGGTGATGACGCTGGTTCCGCCTATAACGGCCATCACAGGATGGCTTATGCTGGGAGAAGTGCTCTCACCATTGGAAGTAACGGGAATGGTACTGACTGTTAGCGGTATTGCTATGGCTGTTCTGAACCGGAAGAACGACCGGCGCAAGCTGAAGCTGTCGTATCCTTTGCAAGGCATTCTTTTTGCACTGGCCGGAACGGTTGGTCAGGCCATCGGATTGGTTCTCAGCAAGTATGGTATGCAGCAATACGATGCTTTTGCTGCCACCCAGATCAGAGTACTTACCGGAATGGTAGGGTTTGCTATAATTATTGCCATGCTGCGACGCTGGAACCTCGTCAGTACAGCACTGAAGAACAAGCCCGGTATGACGGGCATAGCCATCGGATCGGTTTTTGGACCCTTCCTGGGAGTTTCTTTTTCATTGATCGCTGTAAAATTTGCATCAACAGGTGTTGCCTCAACCATCATGGCAACCGTACCCATCATGCTGATCCCTCCCAGCGTAATCCTGTTCAAACAAAAACTTTCACCAATAGAAATCATCGGGGCATTCATCAGCGTCGGAGGCGTGGCCCTGCTATTCCTGAAATAAAAAATACTTCAACATGAAACGGATCATCTTTATGCTAATTCTAACAGCCCTGTCACTTGCATCCTGCACCCTGAAACAGGATAATTCAGCAATTCGCAGCGCCATTCAGGATGAGATCCGGCTGCACCCCGAAACAAGACTGGCAGATATTTACAAGAATTTTTTTCAGGATGCTTATGGACCGGGGCATATGATCAACGATTCTGCTGCGGCCATGAGATACCTCCTTTACGAGCTAAGCGAGGCAGTTGAATACGATACCGTGCTGATCCAGCCACTGGGTGAACATCATAATTTTTACCGGGTGAACCTGAGCCTGGTCCGCGATAGTATACTCCCTCTTGATGTTTTGTATTATGCATTTTCACAAAGCGCTGCCCTGGCCTCTCCCCCACCGGTTGAAGAATGGAAAAATTATTGGGAAAACGTATCTCAAACACTTGAGGATATGGGCATAGAATTTCCAGGCCAGGAAACAGACCGGCAGCTCATCCTGGAAAACCTGCGAAATAACGACCCGGTCGGACACCACTCGGAAGCGTATTCGCAAGCTTATCACCCACACTACCGCATCGTTCACCGCAATATGATGGATACCATCCGTTACTATCTCCCGGCCAGATAAATCATTGAGTGCCGGGGGAAAATGAATTATATTTGTCGTAAACAAACCCAGTACCTATGAAACTTCACCCCCAGCTTCCGGTCATTATCATTTTATTGGTTATCAGTATTTTTCTTTCCCAGGATATGCTTTCCCAAATCAACCAGGATGTGCTTGTATTAACCAACGGAGATACCCTCCATGGAGAAATCCTGCGATGGGAACAAAGCGGCATGCTTTCCAAGAAAAAAGTGGAAATCCGGCTTGATGACGGCAGCAGATGGGATTATTTCATAAGAAATGTGAAATATTTCACCCATGACAAGGCTTTATACAAACCCCTTCCCAAGAGGCCCTGGCAAAAACAGGAAAGCCTGGTTTTCTGCCGCCTTCTGATGAACAACGAACAGGCGGAGATCTATAAATACGACGATCTCGTTACCAGCGATTACGGACCGGTTTACGACTGGAAATACTACCTCTATCTCGACGGAAAGTTTACAGAGGAAGTAACCAATAAAAATTATCGCGAAATCCTGGAAACCCATTTCGGAGATTGCCCGTTCACCAAAACCCTGCTGGAGGACGATAAAAACCACTTCCGTGATGACCGCTTCACGGAACTGGCCGAAGACTGGATGCTGGAATGTGGAAAAAATCAAAGATAATGTATGCTTATTTGTAATAACTTTGTATTTACAAAATAAGAGTTATGAATATTTCTGTCATAAAAATCGGCAATTCCAAAGGGATACGTTTAAGCAAAACCATTCTGGAAAAATACAATATCAGGGATAGTGTCGAATTAATCCTGGAAGAAGATCACATCATCCTGAAAGCCAAGCCCCAGGTAAGGAAAGGGTGGGAAGATGATTTCAGGAAAATGCATGAAAACGGGGATGACCAGCTTCTGATAGATGATGTTTTTAACGACGAAGTTCAGGAAGAATGGAAATAAAACAGTACCAGATTGTTTTGGTCAATCTTGATCCAACAATAGGCAGTGAGATTCAAAAAACACGTCCATGTGTGGTCATTTCCCCCGATGAAATGAACCGGCATCTTTCTACGATTGTCATAGCTCCCATGACCACCAAATCAAGAAATTATCCGACACGTCTGAAGATCACCAGGCCAGGACAAACGGCCTGGATAGTCCTGGATCAGATCCGGACCATTGATAAGATCAGGTTCATTCGATATATTGACAAACTGAAAGCCTCCGAAACGGAAGAATTAAAAATAATGATCAGGGAAATATTTGTCGATTAATAATTCTTTAACAAGAAACTAAATAGAATTCACCAAAACCTGAAAAAATTTATGGCCATTCCCACAACCCGAACCAAGACCAATGGAGAAATCCGTATTCTGACCGAAAAATGCACAGGATGCGGATTATGTGTTTCCGTGTGCAAGGATTTCAGCCTTGTGCTCAGCAACGGAAAAGTCACTATTAATGAAAACCCTGTATTCGGGTGTATCGGATGCGGGCACTGTATGGCGATATGCCCCGAAGACGCAATAGAGGTATATGGCAGGACACTTTCGCCGGAAGATCTCTTCCTGCTACCCGATCGTGAGAAAGCGGCAGATTACGAATCCCTGCTGACGCTGTACCAGCGGCGCCGGAGTATCCGGGAATTCCGCGATAAAGCGGTGGAGCCGGAGATCATAGAGAAGATCCTTGATGCCGCGAGAACAGCACCCATGGGGCTTCCGCCTTCCGATGTAAACGTGATGATCCTTGATTCAGTAGAGAAAAACCGCGCCTTCGTTTCGGATTTCATCAGGCACCTTGAAGGTATGAAGTGGTTTGTTTCAGGATGGTTCCTGGCTTTAATGCGACCTGTATGGGGAAAGGAGAGCGATGAGCTTTTCAAGGCTTTCGGCCGGCCGCTTTTCGATATATACATCAATGGCATGAAAAAAGGACAAAACAATGTCACCTACGATGCCCCGCTTGTGATGTACTTTTACGGTTCACCATATTCCGACCCGGCAGACCCGATTGTCGCCGCCACGGCAGCCATGTATGCAGGCGAATCGCTCGGACTGGGGACCTGTATGCTCGGAGCCATGCATCCCTTGATACAGAATGGCAAAAAAGCCCGAAAATTCAGGGAGCGGCATGGCATCAGACACAAAAGCCGCGAAGGACTGTTTGTGATCTTCGGGTATCCGAAGGTGAAATATAGGAAAGGGATACGGAGGAGCTTTGCGGGAGTGAATTGAGAATTATATTGTTGTACGACCTGGGGACAGGCATCGATTACTCTGATGTGAATAAAGAGAAATAATTCTGTATTCTGTATTCTGTATTCTGTATTTTCGATGTTATTGACAATCGAAAATATTAAATTGCCAATACATTGACAATCTTAAATTTCAATTTGCAAATCCCATTGTCAATTCAGAATACAGAATACAGAATACAGAATACAGAATTTCTTTCTGTTCTCGACAGAAGAGATAGAATCAAAAACCACCCGTTATCTTAGCATCAGTCCTTTCAGGTAAAGGCTTTCGGGGATGCTGAGGTTCACGGGATGGTCGGCATCCTGGAAGAGCCGGTTAACGATCTTCATATCCCTGCCGGCGTCGAGGGCGGCATCGGCGGTGATCTTCTGAAAAAGGTCGGGTTTGATCCATCCTGAACAGGAAAAAGTGAACAGCAATCCGTTGGGCCGCAGAAGCTTCATGGCCAGGCGATTGATGTCTTTGTAGCCACGGGCGGCCTTGTCTACCTGCCCCTGTGACTCGGCAAACTTCGGAGGATCAAGGATGATCACATCAAAGCTTCTTCCTTCGAAGTCGAATTTCCTGAGCAATGTGAAAACATCATCCCTTAAGTTGGTATAGCGTTCTTCAGGAAAGCCGTTCAGTTCCATATTCATTTTTGTGATTTCCTGAAGGTGGGCGGCATCTTCCACGTTCACCACATGCTTTGCCCCGCCTTTAAGGGCGAAGAGGCCGAATCCACCGGTATAGGAAAAACAGTTCAGCACTTCTGCCCCTGAACAATAGTGGCTTACCAGGAAACGGTTGGCACGCTGGTCGAGATAAAATCCTGTCTTATGGCCTTTTTTTATATCTACCAGGAACTTGACACCGTTTTCCTGCACCTCAACCAGGCCGGTTACCTCTTTTCCGTGCAGCAGTCCCTGTGCATAAGACAGTCCTTCCTTTTGCCTTACGGAACTGTCGGAGCGTTCATAAACCGATCCAACGCCGGGCAAAGCAGCCAGTATATCTGTGATCTCTTTTTTCCAGGATTCGGTTCCGGTGCCCAGCGACTGCAACACCACGACCTCCCCGTACCGGTCGGCAATGAGTCCGGGCAGACCGTCGGCCTCCGCGGAGACCATTCGCCAGGCATCTGTGCTTGCCGTAATACCCTGAAGCTCCCGCATGGCAATGGCCTTCGAAATCCTGTCCTGAAAAAATGCAGCATCCACCGTTTCCTGCGGATCAAAGGTCCAGACCCTCACCCGGATCTGTGAATGGGGCGACCAGGCGCCCCTGGCCAGGAATGACCCATCCTGACTGCAGACATCCACGGTCTCACCGGGAAGCGGATCCCCCACTACCCTGGCAATAGCCCCCGAAAACACCCAGGGATGCCGGCGTAAAAGAGATTGCTCACGGCCTTTATTGAGAATTATAGTTTTGGTATGTTTAATCATCGTTCCGGTTGCTCATGGTTTATATATCTTATTTTAACGGCAAAATGCTTATTAGCGCCATTAATTACCACATGAATCATGCAAAGATATCAAGATTTCCCCCAATTAAATTCTTTATTCCCTGCAAGTAGTATAAATAGCACACATTGATTCTGTTAATAATTTTAGCACTTCTGATATTGAAATGAGATATATTAGTTTTATTTTAGCTATCCTGTAATTACAATAAATAAGGGAAACGGAAGATGCATTTTCAAAAAATACTGGATAAATATAGAAAAATAGCTTTTTCTGAACGTGATAAAGGTAGTAATGGTATAGATAGTTTCCGTAAAACCATCGAAAAGGAATTCGATGTGATTTATGTGTTCAATTTAAAGAGAAATGCCCGAACCCAAGGGCAACTAAGGAGACGGGATGCAGGACATCCTTGAATTTTGACAATATTAAACCGTTCATAAAATGAATTCCAATTCTGAAATACTTCTTTACCAGACCGAAGACGGGCAGAATAAGATTGAGGTTCGAATCAAGGATGAAACCGTATGGATGAACCAGGAACAGATCAGTGAATTGTTTCAGAGAGAACGAAGCGTGATTACCAAGCACATCAATAATATTTTTAATGAAGGGGAGCTGGATGAAAAAAGCAATGTGCAAATTATGCACATTAGTGGCGCTGACCGCCCGGTGAAGTTTTACAATCTTAATGTCATCATTTCAGTTGGTTACCGTGTTAAATCCCTGCGAGGTACCCAATTCAGAATCTGGGCGACTGAACGCCTGAGGGAATACCTCATCAAAGGGTTTACCATGAACGATGACCTGCTTAAAAAAGGCGGCGGTTACTTTGAAGAACTTCTGGAACGCATCCGCGATATCCGCTCCTCCGAAAAAGTATTTTACCGTAAGGTGCTCGAGATTTATGCTACCAGTATTGATTATAATGCGCGTGCAGAAACTACCAAACTGTTTTTCCAAACAGTCCAAAACAAATTGCACTGGGCAGCCCATGGCCATACAGCAGCCGAAGTGATCTTTCAACGGGCAAATGCCAATCTGCCATTCATGGGGCTTACCTCCTTTAAAGGGTCAAGACCCTCAAAACAGGAAATAACCGTGGCAAAAAATTATCTGAATGAAGAAGAATTAGGGATATTGAACCGCCTGGTCTCAGCTTACCTGGATATTGCCGAAGTGAACGCATTGCAACGCAAGGCGATGACCATGAAGGACTGGATGGAAGTGCTTGACGGTTTCATTAAAATGTCGAGGCAAGACATACTAACCAATGCGGGTAAAATATCTGCAGAACTTGCCCTTAATAAAGCACTGGCAGAGTATGACAGTTACAAAAAAATAACCGATTCCGAGCTATCTGATGTCGAACTGCATTTTTTGGAAAGCCTGGAAAGAACCAGGAAACAAATTGAAAATAAAAAGTAAATATAGCGGCATGAATCCAACCATCCAAAATCAAATGCCCAAAATGCGTTACAGCCATTGATGTGCAACATATCCTCGCTCAGCAACTGGAAGAAGATATTCGTCATAAATACCAGTCTGAACTGCAATCCCAACTTTAATCCAACCTGATCGCTTTCAGCGGTGTGATCCTGGCAATGATGTAGGATGGAACCAGCAGCATCAGGGTACATACGACGAGGGTGCCGAGGTTGAGGTAGAGTATGGCTGCCGGGTCGAGGTGGATGGGTACGTAGGCAATGTAATACGATTCTTCGGATAAGGGGATCACCCGGGTGTATTTCTGGATCAGGGCAATGCCGAGGCCCAGGAGATTACCCCAGAATAATCCTTTTCCGATGATATATACTGCGTGGTAGATAAATATCTCCCGTATGCTCCGGCTCCTGGCTCCCAGGGCTTTCAGTATTCCAATGGTGTTGGTCCTTTCCAGGATAAGCACCAGCAGCGTTGAGATCATGGTGATTCCGGAGACCATTACCATAAGTACAATGATCACCACCACATTCATATCCTGGAGCGACAACCAGTCGAATATCTGAGGGTACAACTCCCTGACATTGGTAGCCTTAAGGTCGTAATCGATGATGCCGTAAATCTTATCCGTCAGCTCATCCAGCCTGTTAAAATCATCGATAAAAACCTCATAACCTGCTACCTGTCCGGGGTCCCAGTTATTCAGCCTGCGAATATGTCCGATGTCACCGATAAGGTAAACCTCATCAAATTCCTCCAGTCCGGTTTCATAGATTCCTTTTATGGTAAACTTCCGTCCGCGTGGCTGACGCGAGTCGGCACCCACGAAATAAACCCTGATATCGTCGCCGAGCCTTACATCAAGCAAAGCAGCAAGTCTCCCGGAGATGAGAATATCGTTGGTCCTGGCCGAATCACTGACTTTGATGAGGCTGCCTTCCACAATCTTGTCGCGGAAGAACGATCCATCATAATCCGGGCCTATGCCTTTAAATATTATTCCCTGTATGGCTTCGCCGGTTTTGACAATCCCGGCTTTGCTGGCAAAGACCTGGACATGCTCAATACCGGGGATGGTGTCAAGCATACGATAGATTGCAGGATCCATTGTCACCGGGGTGGATTCAAAGGAGCGGTTGAAATCAAAAGAAGCGATCTGAATATGTGAACCAAAGCCCACCACCTTGTCTCTTATCTCCTGCTGGAAGCCCGTTACGATGGCAACCGACAGGATCATCACCGCCAGCCCGAGGGTTATGGCGATCACCGCAATCCTGACATAAGGCCCGGAGATATTATCCTTGTCCTGTTTCAGAATCTTCCTGGTAACAAACCATTCAAAATGCATAATCGGAAATGATGTAATGCAAAAGTACCAATTTCGGCGCAGTACCGGCAATGCCTGTGATGATTTTAAGAAATTGCTGTTATCTTTGCAACGAACCGGACAAAACCAAAGGACTGATCCCTTATGACCAAGGATATGAAAAAGACTGCAATCATCTGCCTGGCCGGTATATTCACCTTTCTGCAAGCTTTCCCTGTCTTTTGCCAGGAAACTCCCGCACCGGTTTTAACAAATTTTGAATCCATTATAACAGGTGCGATGAAGACGCAGGATTACCTTTCATTGATGGAAGGTAAACAAATTGCGCTGGTGGCCAATCATACTTCCCGGGTAGGCACTTACCATCTGATCGACACTTTGCTTGCACTTGGAGTTGATATACACAGGATTTTTGCACCGGAGCATGGTTTCCGGGGAAATATCACGGCAGGGGATCATGTTTCCAACACCCACGACCCAGTCACCGGGATACCGGTCATTTCCCTTTACGGACGGCACTTTAAGCCTACACGCAGGGATATGCGCAGGATAGATTTAGTGGTTTTCGACATCCAGGATGTGGGGGTGCGGTTTTACACGTATATATCAACCCTCTCTTATGTTATGGAAGCCTGCGCCGAAAATGATGTACCGCTGATCATCCTCGACCGTCCCAACCCAAACGGGTTTTATATCGACGGGCCCGTCCTGGAAAAGGACTATGCTTCTTTTGTCGGACTCCATCCTGTACCGGTCGTTTACGGGATGACGATAGGAGAATACGCGCTGATGGTCAACGGGGAGGGATGGCTTCCTTATGGTAAAAAATGTGATCTGAAAGTCATTCCGGTGAGCGGTTATCATCACAACATGATCTGCAAGCTACCGGTCAGGCCCTCTCCCAATCTCCCCGACTGGATGTCGGTATATCTGTATCCTTCCCTGGCTCTTTTCGAGGGCACCATCATGAGTGTCGGGCGGGGTACCGACAAGCCCTTTCAGGTATTCGGCCATCCTGATTATCTTGCCGGCAGCTACCTTTTCAAACCTGTTTCCCGGGAAGGGGCAAGCAAACCCCTGTACGAAGGCATACTGTGTCACGGCCATAACCTTAGTTCCTACGCGCTGCAATACGCATCCAATCCCCACGGCATGAACCTGAGCTGGCTTACCGAATCCTGGAGGTATTTTTCAGGAAAAGAGGAATTCTTCAATAACTACTTTCCGCTCCTGGCCGGTACAGACAAACTGGAAAGACAGGTCCGCTCAGGATTGACTCCACAGGAAATCAGGGAATCCTGGAAGGAAGACCTCAACAGGTTCCGGGAAATACGCAGGAAGTATTTGCTTTACGAAGACTTTGAATAAGTATGACAATTCCGGTTATCCTTTGAAAGCAGGATATTCTCTTATTTCCTGCGACCGGGATATACCTTTAATGCTTCTGCCAGGCAGGCCATAGATTTCTCCAGATCATGCACATTGAGCACGTAGCTGATCCTCACCTCATCCAGGCCGCGGCCGGGGGTAGCATAAAAGCCTGTAGCCGGGGCCAGCATCACGGTTTCATTTTTAAACTGGAAATCCTCGAGCAGCCACTGGCAGAACTTGTCGGAATCATCGATAGGCAGGCGAGCGACCACGTAAAACGCACCCTTGGGTGTGGGACAGAAAGCGCCTTCCATGTTATTGATGGCATTTACGACGGTGTTCCTGCGGGCGAGGTATTCCTTTAACACGCCTGCAAAATACTCATCCGGCACGTCGATGGCAGCCTCGGCGGCCACCTGTCCGAAAGTAGGCGGGCTCAGCCTGGCCTGGGCAAACTTCAGGGCGGTCGACATGACCTCCTTGTTCCTGGAGATCATAAAACCGATACGGATGCCACAGGCACTGTAACGCTTTGAAACGGAATCGACCAGGATCACATTGTCCTCAATACCCTCAAGCAGCATGGTTGAATAATGCTGCATACCATCGTAGCAGAACTCACGGTATACTTCGTCGGCGATCAGGAAAAGGTCGTATTTCTTCACGATATCGCGCAGCACTTCCAGCTCGTTCCGTGTATAAAGGTATCCTGTGGGATTGTTCGGGTTACAGATCAGGATGGCTTTGGTGCGTTGTGTGATGGCTTTCTCAAACTCAGAGATAGGCGGCAGGGCAAATCCTGTGGCAATATCGGAAGGGATAGGCTTTACAGTGACGCCGGCGCTGATGGCAAAACCATTGTAGTTTGCATAAAACGGTTCGGGGATGATGATCTCATCGCCGGGATCAAGGCAACTGTTCATGGCAAACAGGATGGCTTCCGAGCCGCCGGCACCCACGATGATCTCCTCCGGGCTGATCTCAATACCATATTTTTTATAGTAACCGGTGAGCTTTTTCCTGAAAGAAGGGATACCTGCCGAATGGCTGTAAGCAACCACGGCTTCCCGGTAGTTCCGGATGGCATTCATGGCGATTTCGGGCGTTTCGATATCGGGCTGCCCGATGTTCAGGTGATATACCTTAATTCCTTTTTTCTTGGCCTGGTCGGAATAAGGGACAAGCTTCCTGATGGGGGAAGCAGGCATCCTTTTTCCCTTTTCTGATACGGATGGCATATTTCTTTGATGTTTGGGTTAAGTAATATGTAAAAATCCCGGTTGTACCGGGATTTAGTATTATTTATTTACGGGAGTTGCGCCATCTTCCGTTTCCTTCTCCGGCATGATCTCAGCAGGCTGAGCTACTACCTTGCCTTTAATTCGCAGCACGATCGGATTGTTGGAAGCGTTGGAATAAATGGTCACGGTCTTATTGATCGGGCCAACCCTGGAAGTGGCATAAGTCACCTTGATCTCATCGCTTTTCCCCGGAAGGATAGGCTGTTTGGGCCATGTCGGGACTGTACATCCGCAGGATGACTTGGGCCGCGACAGAATGAGAGGTTCCTTGCCGTTGTTGGTAAACTTGAAGGAGCAGGTACCGTCGCCTCCCTGATAAATCGTGCCGTAATCGTGAACGGTGTTTTCAAATTCGATCACAGGAGCATTGGGATTCACGGGAGCGCTTTCTTCATTGTTTTGCGCGTTAAGCGCAAGTCCTGAAAAAGTAATGGCGAGTGCTAAAATCAAATGTTTCATAATGTTACTGTTTTTGTTTTGCCGGGTGGCAAAGATCCGGTTTGTGCAAAAGTACTAAATAATTATTTTATCAGATTTATTATTGCAGGATATTTTATGAACCTGCAAAATATTATTTTTACCAACCAAAACAATAATCATGCCTGTTATGAACCTGATAAAATTATTTTCACAATTAATTATCCTGGCAACCGTGATCCATGGCTGCTCAGGGAACCAGGAGAAGGTCAAGAGCACGGAACCGGAAACAACCAACGACACACTGAACATTGCCCTTCAGGAAAAAGCCGCTGCACAGCCCGGTCCTCCGGTGATCGTATATAAAACCAATAATGATTACTCGCGCAATGTACCCGTCATCCTGACCATGGACAAAAAGAACATCGCCTCCTATCCCGGCCCGGGCGATTTAAAATATAAAGGAGAGTTTGCTTATCCGGTAGAACTTCATAACGGGTACCTGCTGGACCGCAGGGGTATCACCGACCGGGTAGCCTTCCTGGATTACTCCTATGAAGAATACAGTAAACTGGAAAAAACCCCGACCAGGGAAGAACTAATGAACCACATCCTTGATAAGGATCCCCTGACTGAAATGTATTTCTGCGGTTCCCGGAACACTTACCGCGATGTTGAAAAGGAAGTGAACCAGGTGCTGGAAAGCGGGGATCTTTCACGCTGGAGTAAGTTGAAATAATTCAGATACAGATGACATCTCCCGGGCGGGAGATGTCATCTGATTACCATCCTGCTCCACATGTTTGTCTATTATTGCATCAAACGCCACAGTCTTTTAAATAGGAACCCCAATCAGTTCAATACGGAGTGGGATCATTATTTCTCACGCAGACTATGTCATTAACCCTTATGTTGAAAATTTGTAAATTGCCGGGTGGTTTAATCCGCCTAATGAGATCCTGAGCCGGATGAGTCGAAAGGTTCAAGGGAGTTTTTCCCGATACAATCGGCAGTTCTTAGGAGACAAAGGCGGGGCAACCCGCCTGAATTACCCGACAAAACAGACACGAACCATAAATCAAAACTTATGAAACTTCGAATACTATTATTACTGCTATTTGGAATTTATTTTATTTCTTACGGACAAGACAAAAAGGATAATTATTCATTTATAAAACTTCTTGTAACTAATGAAAAAGGAGAAATTTTGCTTTTAGGAGATAAGGATGGATTAGAAATCACAGGCGCAAGATATAATGACTCATTATCAATAAAAGAATTTGTGAATTGGATGGGAGATAGAATGGGAATTAAAATTAAAAACATTAAGCTACGTGGATTATTAACCTTTCATTATGAATGGAGAACCAATCCAACAATTATGCAATATTATACAGCGGAATATGAAAGTGGAGCCATGATTCTCCCTGATGGTTGTGAAAAGATTGAATGGGTCGAAACAGGCAAATCTGTAGAACTAATCCCCTTTGATGAAATGAATAAAATAATAGAGCAAATAAAAGCTTGCGATTATTTGTTTGGAGGGAGTTTCCGGATATGGAAAGACCCAATAACCGGAAAAAGGGAAAGTGAATTTATTGAACCATTTTATAAACTTAATTAAAAAACAACTGCTACTAATCGAGTAGTCTGCCCCGACAGTGAGCACTGACTGGGAGAATCTCTCACACCAACCCGCCTCAGAATCAGATGACATCTCCCGGCAGGGAGATGTCATCTGATTACCCCCAAAGAAATCAACAAATAATCAACAACCCAACCCTGCTGGGATTATTTTCCTATTTTAGCAGCCCACAGACAATCCGTGATTAATAACCCTATTGATATGATTAGCGAGCAGTTGATCCAGCCACGCAGCATTGTTGTTATCGGAGGTTCGAACGACATCCGCAAGCCCGGGGGTAAGGTGTTAAAAAACCTTATTGACGGGCATTTCCGGGGCAAGCTGTATGTTACTAACCTTAAAGAGCCCGAGGTCCAGGGTTTAACGAGTTATCAGGATGTTCGTGACCTGCCCCAGGCAGATCTGGCCATTATGGCCATCGCGGCTAAATTCATCCCTGATACCGCGGAGATCCTTGCCAGGGAAAAGGGAACCCGTGGATTCATCGTGCTCAGTGCCGGTTTCAGTGAAGAAAGTGAGGAAGGCAGGTTGCTTGAGGAAAGGCTGGTCACCATCGTGGAGAGTGTGGGTGGAAGCCTGATCGGACCCAATTGCATTGGGGTGATGACTCCCGAATATCATGGCGTATTCACCCAGCCCATACCCCGTTTGGAGCTGAGCGGTTGTGATTTCATCTCCGGTTCCGGTGCCACCGCCTGCTTCATCATGGAAGCAGGCATCCCGAGGGGCCTGTCGTTCGCCAGGGTTTTCTCCGTCGGCAACAGTGCACAACTGGGTGTTGAAGACATCCTGGAATACATGGATGAGACTTATGAAGAAGGGATCAGTCCGAAGGTAAAACTGCTCTATATAGAAAGCATAGAAAAGCCGGATAAGCTTCTCCGCCATGCTTCCTCGCTGATCCGCAAAGGATGCAGGATCGCTGCCATCAAAGCGGGCGCTTCCGAGGCCGGAAGCCGGGCTGCCTCTTCCCACACGGGAGCCCTGGCCAGTTCGGACGCCGCCGTTGACGCCTTATTCCGTAAAGCGGGCATAGTAAGGTGCTATGGCCGGGAGGAACTGATCTCCGTGGCCAGCATCTTCCAGGAAAAACCCCTGGAAGGAAAAAATATCGCTATAATAACCCATGCCGGTGGTCCCGCCGTTATGCTGACAGATGAGCTTTCGCATCAGGGTCTCCTTGTCCCTCCCATCCAGGGCCACTATGCCAATGAGCTGCTGACACAGCTTTTCCCCGGCTCCTCCGTGGCCAATCCCATCGATTTCCTGGCAACGGGTACTGCAGAACAACTCGCGGTGATCATGGATTACACGGAAAACAAATTTGACCACATCGACGGCATGGCCGTGATCTTCGGAACTCCAGGACTTGATGATATTTACGATGTGTACGATGTGATCGACGAAAAAATGAAGAGCTTCCGCAAGCCGGTCTATCCCATCCTCCCCTCCACACTGACGGCACAGGATGAGATACGCTCTTTCACCGATAAAGGACGGGTATATTTCTCCGATGAGGTCGTTTTTGCCCACTCTCTCGGAAAGGTGATCAAAACACACCCTCCGGCCCCGGAAAACCCGGTACTGCCCGGTATAGACCATTCCGGTGTCCGTAAGGTCATCGATGGTTGCAGCAATGGCTACCTTGATCCGGAGCAGGTGCAACAGTTGCTCGACCTTGCAGGAATACCCAGGATTAAGGAAATGGTTGCGGAAACACTGCAGGATGCCATCAGCATGGCAGAAGCAGCAGGTTTCCCTGTAGTGATGAAGGTCATAGGCCCCGTCCATAAATCGGATGTGGGCGGTGTGCGCCTGAATATCCGGAATCCGCAGGAAGTAGAAGAGAACTTCCTTGAGATCATGCAGATCGAAGGCGCTACCGGCGTGCTTATACAACCTATGATCTCCGGCATAGAGCTTTTTGCAGGGGCAAAGTACGAGGAAAAATTCGGTCACCTGGTCTTGTGCGGACTGGGTGGTATATTTATTGAAGTATTAAAAGATGTGAGCCAGGGCCTCGCGCCCCTCTCACAGGATGAAAGCCTTGAGATGATCCGCTCCCTGAAGGGTTACAAGATCATCCAGGGTGTCAGGGGCAAACAGGGAGCCGATGAACAGCTATTCGCAGAGATCGTGTCGAGGCTTTCCGCCCTGGTGATGGCTGCACCCGAAATACATGAACTCGACCTGAATCCTTTGATCGGACTGGGAAACAGCATACAAGCCGTTGATGCCCGCATCCGGATTGAAAAACAGAACCTATGACAGTCAAAATCATCGTTATCGCACTCTATGCCCTGATGATCATTATTATTGGTCTTATGGGGCTGAAGAAGACCAAATCGTTTTCCGACTTTTTCCTGGGAGGTGGCAATATTGGCCCGTGGATGACCGCATTCTCCTATGGAACCGCGTACTTCAGCGCAGTACTTTTCATCGGTTTTGCCGGAAAGATAGGTTGGGGTTTCGGCTACTCGGGATTGTGGATCGCGCTGATAAACGGGCTTGTTGGGGTTTTCACGGTTTGGTTCCTGCTGGGATGGAAAATCAAAAAAATGGCCACCGAATACCAGGTTTCCACCATCAGCGAATACCTGGAAAAAAGATATAACAGCCCCTTTTTCAAGCTGCTGTCGTCCATCGTCATCTTTGTCTTTATGATCCCTTATTCGGCAGCGGTTTTTATGGGCTTGTCGTACCTTTTCACATCCAACTTCGATCTTCCTTATGTTTACGCCCTGATTTTCATGGGTTTATTTACTGCAATTTATCTTGTACTGGGCGGTTACAAATCGATGGCCTTGATCGATATGATTTTTGGCATCATCATGGTCGCGGGCGTGATCGTATTGTTTGCCAGCACGCTTCACAAAGCAGGCGGGATCGGGCAGATCACCCTTTCGTTGCAGGAGATCAATCCGGGGCTCACTCGCCCGGTAGGGCCTCCGGGGATATGGCCCTTGCTTTCGCTGATCCTCCTGACCAGTCTGGCCCCCTTTGCCATGCCGCAGCTGGTGCAGAAGTTCTATGCGATCCGCGACCGCAGGTCGGTAAAAGTGGGCATGTTCGCCTCCACAGTTTTTGCTTTCCTTATTGGCGGTGTAGCTTATTTTGTAGGAAGCACCACCAGGATATTCCTGACCCCGGAAACCACGCCCGGTGCCTTTAACGACGGGCAGCCCCTTTTTGACAGGCTTATGCCGGAATTGCTGGCTAATGTTATCCCCGAATCCCTTTCCGTGGTTATCCTGTTGCTGATCCTTTCGGCCTCCATGTCGACTCTGGCATCGCTGGTGCTCGTCTCCAGCTCATCGGTCACCAAAGATCTTTATCATGGATTCATGAACCCGGCAGCCTCTGATGCGAAACTGACCCGTCTGATGCGATGGACCAGCGCATTCTTCATTCTTTTATCCGTGTTCCTGGCCTATTTGAACCCCGATAGTATCGTGGCTATCCTGGGCATATCCTGGGGAGCCATAGGCTCTTTTTTCCTGGGACCATTTATCTGGGGATTGTTTTTACCCCGTGCCAACAAAGTCAGCGCGTTGATATCCGGGATTGCCGGGCTGGTCCTTTGCCTGGGGCTGTATATCAGCGGAATGCCCTCTCCTGAAGCAGGAACAGTGGGAATGCTTGCTTCCCTGGCTCTGAATCCGATTGTTAGTTTTGCAAAAATTAAAAAATAAATGCCCGGCTATCGTTATCTCACGGTTTTGTTCTTTCTTTTCACTTTAACGGCCTTCTCCCAGGAAAAGCCGGCCACAGGATGGGGGATTCGCTTTTCGGGTTTTGTCAATGCCCAGATGTTTTACGATACGCGCCGGCTCATCGAATCACGGGAGGGCATGGTGAGCCTGTTGCCTCTGCCGGTGAACAAGGATAAAGCCGGGAATGACATTAACGCTCACTCATCCTTCAACCAGTTAGCCATGACCAGCCGCCTCCGTGGTGAGATCAGCGGTCCCCGCGCCCTGGGTGCATCCACTTCAGGAGTGATTGAGGGAGACTTTACGGGGCAATCAAACCTGGATAACAACGGTTTCAGGCTGCGGGAAGCATGGGTGAAACTGGAATGGAAAAGCCGGAGCCTCCTGGCCGGATTATACTGGCACCCTTTATACACACCCGAGGTCAGGCCTTCGACGATAGGACTGAACACCGGGGCCCCTTTCCATCCTTTTTCACGGCATAACCAGCTGCGCTTTGAGCAAAATACCGGCATCCTGAAGATCATCGCCGTAGCGGCCTCGCAAAGGGATTATGCCAGTAACGGCCCCGAAGGTCCATCCCCCGTTTACCTCCGTAACGCGGTACTCCCTAACCTCGACCTGCAGTTTCAGCTCAGACCGGGTAAACATATCATCGGGTGGGGCCTCGACTACAAGATGCTTATGCCACGGCTGAAAGTCGATTTACCCGCCGGAACGGAATACAAAACAGATGAAAAAGTACATTCCTTTGCCGCCATTGTTTTTGCCAGGATAGAATTCACACCGTTTATCATCCAAACCGGAACCGTTGCCGGTCAGAACCTGACGGAACATATCATGGCGGGAGGTTATGTTGAGCATACCCTCGATACGGTAAATCATCGGATCACGTATAAACCAACCAACCAGATTTCGTCCTGGATTGATATTTCGGGCAAGGGAAAGAAGATCAGGCCGGCCATCTTTGCAGGATACACAAAGAACCTTGGATATGCAGGAAGCAGTGAGGGTAGATTTTTCGGGAATTTCGAGGATCTTGCCTATGCCTACAGGATAGCTCCAAGGTTACAGGTATATTCGGGAAAACTCATGCTGGCCATTGAACTTGAATATACAGCAGCTGCCTGGGGTGAGCCGGACAACATGGGAAAATTTGACAATACATCGGAAACCTGTAATTACCGGATATTATTCGGAGTATTTTATTTTTTTTGAAATTAATTTTTTTATATTTGAGCGTTTTGTTAGTGCATTAACAACACCAAACATCCGGAGTCAGGTCTCGCCTCTTAACCTGGTTTGTAAATTTCCTGGCGGGATCCCGGATAAAAAAAGAAGAAAGGGATATATATGAAGTCTACGCCAATCCATTATGAAACGGTAACAGAAAAGATTAAAGAAAGCAAGCTGGCAAGTATAAGCAAGGCTTCGATCAGGGAAATCAAGAAGCTGATTGATAACATAGAGCATGCCACCGGGGAACGTTTTGTTCGCATGGAAATGGGCATTCCTGGCCTTGCACCCGTCAGTATTGGTGTTGAAGCAGAAATAGAAGCACTGAAAAAGGGAGTAGCGGCCATTTATCCCGATATTTACGGGATACCACAACTAAAAAAAGAAATTTCAAGGTTTGTAAAGCTTTTCCTAAACATCGATGTCAGCCCGGAAGGATGCATTCCTACGGTCGGTTCTATGCAGGGCGGCTTTGCCTCGTTCATGACTGTTAATCGTCTTAGCAAAGAAAAGGATACAACATTGTTCATCGACCCCGGATTCCCTGTACATAAACAGCAACACCGGGTGCTTGGCATCAAGTATGAAGCTTTCGATGTTTATCATTACCGAGGAGAAAAACTTCGGGATAAGCTGGAATCATACCTATCCAAAGGAAATATTTCAAGCATACTTTACTCCAACCCAAACAACCCTTCCTGGATCTGCTTTACCGACAAAGAATTGAAGATCATAGGAGAGATGGCGAACAAATACGATGTGATCATCATGGAAGACCTGGCATATTTTGGGATGGATTTTCGCAAGGATTATTCCAAACCGGGAGAACCGCCTTATCAGCCTTCCGTAACGCAATATACCGATAATTACATACTCTTCATATCCAGCTCCAAGGTTTTTAGTTATGCCGGACAGAGGATTGGCATGATGGTCATTTCTGACAAGTTGTATAACAGGCAGTCGGACGATTTATTAAGGTATTATGCATCCAACGTTTTCGGCAATGCCATGGTTTTCGGTTCTCTTTATTCCCTGAGTTCGGGAACTGCACACTCACCGCAGTATGGGCTCACGGCCATCCTGAAAATGGTTAACGACGGAAAATACGATTTCCTGGAAGCCGTTAAGGAATATAAGATCAAAGCTTCCATCATGAAAAAGCTTTTCCTGGAAAACGGGTTTTACATAGTATATGATATGGATGAGGACGAGCCTATTGCCGATGGATTTTATTTTACCTTTGCCTATCCAGGGATGGATGGAGAGGAACTCATAAAGGAATTGCTTTACTATGGTATCAGTGCCATTTCCCTGGCCATCACCGGAAGTGAGCGACATGAAGGAGTAAGGGCATGTGTTTCCCTGGTGCAGCAAAGCCAGTTTCCTGACCTGGAAAAGAGATTGAAACAATTTCATCAGGATCACCCGATAAAAGGTTGAACCTCAGGAAACAATTTGTTTTATTACAATAAAGAACAGTACCGGGTTTTTATCCGGTCAATTTAAAATAATTATAAATTGCCTTAAAATCCGGAAAAACATCTGAAAGCATCGGATATGATTAGGTTTATTTAATGTAATTTCGTAGCGATTTGAATTACACACCAAAATATATAACTGATTATGGCAAAAGTTAAAGGAGCGATTGTTGTTGACATTGAACGCTGTAAAGGCTGTGAAGTGTGCATAGGCGCTTGTCCGACCGGTGTTATCGCCATGTCGAAGGATGTAAACGGCAAGGGCTATCATTTTTCATACATGGCAAATCCGGATGCCTGCACAGGCTGCGCCAATTGTGCCATTGTATGTCCTGACGGTGTAATCACCGTTTACCGTAAAAAGGTTGAATAATAACGAAAAAACATCAGAATAATGGGTGAATTAAAGTTAATGAAAGGGAACGAAGCCATTGCCGAGGCGGCCATCAGAGCCGGGGTAGATGGTTATTTTGGATATCCGATCACCCCGCAATCGGAGGTTATAGAGTACCTTATGTCGGAAAAGCCGGAAGAGAGGACAGGGATGGTTGTTTTGCAGGCCGAGAGTGAGGTTGCCTCCATCAATATGGTTTACGGTGCTGCC
>JAHJRE010000151.1 GCA_018831055.1 Bacteroidota bacterium | reverse complement strand
GGCGCCGACACGATCCATGATAAGAACTGGTATGGCATATTACTGAACGAAAACATCAATTACGGCCGCTCCAACCCCGATTCCGACCCTTGTGGGTATCGCACCGTGATCACCTTGAAGCTTGCGGAGCAGTTTTATGAAGTCCCGGGACTGGCAAATAAGATCCTGGAAAAGGACCAGCGATATATCCGCCCCAAGGAGACAGACCTGCTTGCCCTCCTGGAGAGCCATACCATAGATTATATTTTTATTTACAAGTCTGTCGCTAAACAGCACGAACTCCCTTACCTAACGCTTCCGGCAGAGATCAACCTCAGCGATCCGGCATGGTCGGATTTTTACAGGAAGGGTAGTGTGGCGGTATCGGGAAAATCTCCCGGCGACAGCATTATAAAATACGGAGAACCCATGGTTTATGGTGTCACCATCATCAAGGATGCACCCAACAGGCCCCTCGCGGAAGAGTTTGTCAGGTTCATGCTGGATGAGGGCAAAGGAATGAGAATAATGCGTGAAAACGGGCAGGGAACGATAAAGCCGACTCAGGAAGATTATAACAATATCAATACATATAACCCATGAAAAGAGTAAGCACATTTATCCTGGGCTTCGCTGCCCTGATTCTCCTTTTCCGTTGCAGTGATCCTGTTAAACAGGAAGCTACCATGGAAGCCTATCCTGCCGACACCACGGATGCTACCAATTACTTTTACGACAATGCCCCAACGGTATCCCTTCCGGTTACTGAGCTTTTGGTAAACGGGGAGATAAAAAATCCCGGACAGGTTGATTTCAGCGCTCTTCCCAAACATACGGTAATCGTAAAAGAGACCAGGCTTACCGGGGATGGAGATACCTTCACCGGTGCATACCGTTACGATGGCTATTCTCTCCTGGATATCCTGAACAGCCGTATCCTGGATAAGAAAAACGCAACTGAATTCGAGCCCATCATCGACCTTTTCGTGGAAATAGGAAATGCAAAAGGCGAGAAAGTTTTGGTTTCCTGGGGTGAGATCTATTATCCCAACCATCTTCATGAGATCATCATTGCCACTGAGGTGATGCGTATCGTTCCCTCGAAGACCAATGAGTTGTGGCCATTGCCATCCGAAAGCAAACTCATTGTTTCCACCGATCTCATCACGGAAAGGAACATCAGCTCTCCCAACCAGATCACCGTCAGGTCTATCCCCGAATCATACAATGTTGACAGGAATATTGACCCTTTTTACTCTCCGGGATTTGAGGTTGTTGTGGAAGGTCAGCCTTTGACAACCATCACAGCAGTACCCGAAGGGTTTTCCCTTTTAGATTACCGCACCGTATTTTACGGCAGGGGTCGCGGGATCCATAAGTCAAAAGGATTTACAGGATTCATGATGGAAGATCTTTTTGCAGGAAGCCTGCCTGCAACAAGGGAAAGGCTGTGTTGCGGGCTATTTACCATCACCGCCCTCGACGGATACCGTGTGGCATTCACATACAGCGAGGTGATGAACCGCAACGACCAGTCGGAGGTGCTAATTTGTGCCGACCAGGAAATGCACAACGGTGGGAAATTCAGGATCTTTCCTGCCGGTGATTTCTTCTCCGACCGTGCCGTCAAAGCGGTAAACGGGATTTATTTCCGGCAGTACTAAGATTTTTCTATGAAGCGCATCAACTGGTTCCATATAGCCGGCATTCTTCTGGGTGGGCTCTTGCTTTTACTGATCATCGGGCCCTTGCTGAGTATATTTTTAAATACAAGCATGCAAAATCTCTTTGTCACGGCCGGTGAAGCGGAAGTAAGAGACAGCATCACCAGGACGCTCGGGATTTCCTTTGCTGCAACCCTTGTATGCGCAATCGCGGGTATTCCTTTTGCCTGGTTAATAGCCAGGAAGTCGTTTCCAGGAAAGAAGATCATCACCCTCATTATTGACCTTCCCATTGTCATACCGCATTCTGCCGCCGGGATCGCCATCCTGGGATTTATCTCCAGGGACACCTGGGTGGGAAAGATAGCGGAGGCAGCCGGGATAGACTTTATTGGTCACCCTGCCGGAATAGCCTTCGCGATGGCTTTTGTCAGTGTTCCCTTCCTGATCAACGCAGCACGCGACGGGTTCGCTTCCGTTCCGGAAAGGCTCGAAAAGACAGCGCTTAACCTCGGTGCCTCCCCTTTCAGAGTGTTTATGACAATTTCCCTTCCCCTGGCATGGAGGAATATTGTTTCCGGGCTTGTTCTAATGTTCGGCAGAGGCATGAGTGAATTTGGCGCTGTTGTCATCGTAGCCTACCACCCCATGATCACGCCGGTACTTATTTACGAGAGGTTTGTAACCTTCGGATTAAAATATGCCCAGCCGGTTTCGGTGCTCTTCATCATCATATGCCTTCTGGTCTTTGCCATGATCAGACTTTTATCGCAAAAACAGGAAATACAAAGATGATGCTGAAACTCGAAGGTATATCGGTAAAGGTTGGAGAATTCAGGATAAAGGATATCTCCCTTGAGATTTCTGAAGGCGATTATTTCATGCTTTTAGGTCCGTCCGGAGCCGGCAAGTCGGTTTTGCTCGAAATTATCGCAGGACTAACCTTGCCCGACAAAGGCAAAGTTTTTCTGCAGGGGAAAGACATCACCCGGGAAAAAATGAGGAATCGAAATATCAGCATGATCTTCCAGGGAAATACCATTTTCCCCCACATGAGCGTAAGAAAGAACCTTGCCTATGCCCTGGCTTCCAGAAACCTAACAAACAAAACCAGACAGGATATCATAAGGACAAACGCAGAAAAAACAGGAATTACGCATTTGCTTGGACGTATGCCGGGTACTTTATCCGGAGGCGAGATACAGAGGGTCATTATTGCCCGGGCCCTGGGTACACAGCCCAATTGCCTCTTGCTCGACGAACCGCTTTCGTCTATCGATGTGCAACTTAAAGATAATATCATTGATTTGCTCCGCGAAATCAACAAAGGGGGCATGACGGTAATACATGTCACCCACGATTACCATGAAGCATTTTCCCTTGCTCACCGTATGGCAATTATGGATAACGGAACCATCCTGCAACATGGAACGCCTGAGGAAATCATCCGTCTTCCCCGGTCAGGTTTTGTTGCCCGATTCATGGGACTTCATAACTATTACAGTGCTTTTTCAACCGGAAAGGGTGAACTTATCCTGGAGGAAAAACTACGCCTTCACATTGATCATAAAACAGGTCCGGGTGAAATGAAGGTATTGATTCCTCAACCTGCCATTCATATTGGATATGAAGACAATACACCCAATCAGAAAAACTGTTTTTCAGGAAAGCTACAAAGAATTATCCGTTATCCCGGTCAGTGCGAATTGTCTGTAAATATTGGCATATCCCTGATAATCAACATTACCGAAACACATCCCCTTGCCGGTAGGTTAAAAGAGGGTGATGATATCCATGTAACTCTGAATGCAGGTCAGATCACTTTCCTGGGTCACCGGTAAAGCCATCGATAGCATTTTCAATCAATACCACCATATCATCAATTTTACAGTTTTCCCCATCTACAGAAATATGGGCTGACTCGTAGAATTTTTCCCTGAAAGACATCAGTTTTTCGATATAAGCGATCAATTCAGGTTCATTAAGAGTATCCAGACCGGGTCGGCGCCTTTTGGAATGTTCCAGACGATGTTTGAGGGCACCCTGTTTCATCCGCAGATAAACGGTTAATCCACTGTTTTTCATAACATCCATATTGCCATAAAAACATGGGGTTCCCCCGCCGGTGGAAATCACCGCATTTTGTGTAATACTGATCACTTCATGGAGAATGTCCCTCTCCATCTCACGGAATTTTTCCTCTCCAAAATGAGCGAAGAAGTTTTGAATCGAATAGTGGTATTTTTCTTCGAAATAAAGATCGGTGTCGTAGAAGTCATAATTCAACCTGGAAGCCAGCCGTCTTCCTATGGTCGTTTTTCCCGCCCCCATAAAACCGATAAGAAATACTCTCATAAGAAGTCTTCAGGGACAAATTCCCATTTTATTTTCTATTCAGTACTTTCTGGGCAGCCGTAACAATATCCGGTGTATCGAGTTTGTATTTTGCAAGGAGTTCCTCTGGTTTTCCGCTCTCTCCAAACGTGTCCATAACGGCTATCATTTCAACCGGTGCCGGCATTTTTCTAACCAGCAATTGTGCTATACTGTCGCCCAGTCCGCCGTTAATCTCATGTTCTTCTGCGGTCACGGCACAGCGTGTTTTCCGAATACTTTCCAGGATGGCCTCCTCATCGAGGGGTTTAATGGTGTGGATATTGATCACCTCAGCTTCTATACCCTGAGCTGAAAGCAATACGGATGCTTCAAGGGCTTTCCACACCAAATGACCGGTAGCAAAAATAGTGACATCGACTCCTTCCCTGAGGAGTATGGCTTTCCCGATGGTGAACGGCATATCGGCAGGAATAAAATTCGGCATTTTAGGCCGGCCAAAGCGCAGATATACCGGGCCTTCGTAATCGGCTATGGCCAGGGTGGCCTGATATGTCTGGTTATAATCGCAGGGATTGATCACGGTCATGCCCGGAAGCATCTTCATCAGCCCGATATCTTCCAGTATCTGGTGGGAGGCCCCGTCTTCACCCAGGGTGAGGCCGGCATGGGATGCACAAATCTTGACATTTTTTCCGGAGTATGCTATAGACTGCCGGATCTGATCGTAAACACGCCCTGTGGAAAAATTAGCAAAAGTCCCGGTAAACGGTATCATCCCACCCACGGCAAGGCCGGCAGCAACCCCCATCATATTGGCTTCGGCTATCCCAACCTGGAAAAACCGATCGGGAAAAGCCCCTGCAAACTTATCCATCTTGACGGAACCGGTGAGATCGGCGCACAGTGCCACAACCCTGGGGTTACGTTTGCCCAGTTCAAGCAGTGCATCTCCAAAACCCGAACGGGTATCTTTGTGATCCAGAACTGTAAAAGTCTTCATTGCAACTTCCATCCTATTTATAGATTTTAACATTGGTTGTCCTTCCGGAATTGACCCTGAACTGCTGTTCAACGCCAAAAATCGTTTAATCGATGTATTTCGCCCTGAAAATCACCCTGTATGTTCCGGGCTGCAGGATAAGTGTTTCCTGGTTGGGATTGTTCTCCCGAAAATTATAGACCCACTCGAGAGAATCGCCCTTTTCGAGATAAACACTGCCGTAACCAAGTGTCGATTTGGTGAGAACGGCAATCCCCGGAACCGGTATCTCGACAGTGGTCGTCGAACTTTGTAAAATTTCTACGTCATCTATATAAATTCTGGGTAGACATAGGACTTCCAGGTCGTACAACCCGGTCAGGTACTTTTCCGTATGCCCAAAGTTTTGTACGTTGATGGTTTCATGTTCATCATTCCGACGGACGATGCACTGAAGCCCACGCATGGAGGCATCATATCCGTCGATCTTCAACCTCAGATAACCTTGTGGGGTTTCGATGGGGATGACGGTATGCTTTCCTGAAACAATAGTAACACTGTCTTTCACAACAGGAGGAATAGTATGAACAACAATATCGTAAGTAACCAAAGGATCGATGATCAGTGTATCAGGAACCCCTTTCCGGTTTATGGTATGAATAAAATTATGCTTTACCTTCCCGGAAACATGATCGTAGAAGGTCATGTTAACATTGGTTTCGGTGGGATTACCGAATTTGTCGAGAAGGTTTACCTGGGCAGATGTTGGGTTTAGAGCCTGTGAAATCACATAATCCAGGGCGTTGCTGAATTCGCTCTCACTGCTGGCATCAAAATACGTACCTACACAATCGAACTCAATTTCAAAATTCCTGCCTATTCCGATGATAAATGGTTTGAGGATAATACCTTTCCTCTGCAGCTCCTGCGAAACCGCACACGGATCACCTCCGCACTCTTCAATTCCATCGGTAATCAGAACAACCACATTACGGCAATTGTCGCACGGAGGAAAATCGTCGCCGGCTTTCTGGAGTGCATATGCAATAGGTGTTGTGCCGCGTGGTTCAATGTTTCTGAGCCTGCTCTTTATCTGCTCGTGGTTGTTTTTTCCGAAAGGAACCTCAAGCCTGGTGTCATCACAGTCCTGAGGCGGATATTCTTTAAGGTGACCATATGCCCTTAAAGCCAGTTCAACATTGTTCTTGGTCTTGAGACTATCGAGCACCTTTGACAGCAGTTTGCGTGCAATATTGATCTTCTGGTCGCTTTGCCAGAGACCAAACATACTTTGTGAAAAGTCGAAAACGAAAATAATCCGGGTAACGGGTGGGGTTTGATTCTGAAACTGTGGCTCCTGGGACATGGCAGTTCCTGACCCTAAAAGCAGTAACACTATCAAACCTATCTTGCAGATACGTTTCATCGCAGAAATATATTAAAAGTCACCCAGGGTTTCTTCCAGCTGGGCAAGAGCTTTTTCGGCCTGTTCATCGTTAGGCGGAACGCCATGCCAGTGATGGGTCCCGGTCATAAAATCCACTCCATACCCCATCTCTGTCTTCATCAGGATTACAATGGGTTTTCCATTATTAACAATGGAATGCGCTATTTTCATTGTTCCCAGGATATCGTTCATGTCGTTCCCGTTCATTTCGAGTACATCCCATCCGAACGACAACCATTTAGCTTTAAGATCACCAAGAGACAACACCTCATCAATTGGTCCGTCGATTTGCTTTTCGTTATAATCGACAGCCACGATGAGATTATCAACCTTTTTGGCAGCAGCAAACATGGCTGCTTCCCATATCTGGCCTTCCTGGAGCTCCCCGTCACCGGTGAGACAATATACAAGCCGATTATCATTTTTTAGTTTCTTGGAAAGAGCTACCCCAACGGCTACCGATAATCCCTGCCCCAGGGAACCCGTAGCTATCCTCACTCCCGGCAGTTTTTCCTGCACCGAAGGATGGCCCTGCAATCTTGACCCAATATGTCGGAACGTTCCCAGTTCCGGCACTTCAAAATACCCGCTCCGTGCCAGCACACTATAAAAAGCAGGTGAGATATGGCCATTTGACAGGATAAAAACATCCTCCCCTTCCCCGCTCATGGAAAATCCGGGATTATGCTTCATGATATCAAAGTAAAGAGCAACAAAATAATCGGCACACCCGAGAGATCCTCCCGGATGCCCTGATTTTGCCCGGTTTGTCATCCGTATGATATCCCGCCTGACCTGTGTGGCAAGATCCTGTAATTCCTTAACAGAACGCATTATTTCCTTCTTTTTTTTCAAAAATAACCCAAAAGACTACTCCAGAGTTAAAATGTTAATAAAATTGGATAAAAATCAAGGTTATTATGAAAAATTGAAAAATTAGAAAGCCTTAATCCTGAAATATATCTATTTTTACGGGTTCTAAATAGTTTTATATGAATCACCAGGCGCTCATCAGGTTTGCAGTGATATTACTGGCAATCCGCTTATTACCCGGACAATACGAGGTATTGGCGCAGGATGACCGGCATTTAGCCACTGTCTGGGCGGATTCGGTAATGTCAACGCTTACACCCGAAGAACGGGCCGGGCAATTGATCCTGGTGAGAGCCAACGACCCCGGAAAACCTTACGACAAAAAGATAGCAAAATACATTTCCGATTATAATATCGGAGGAGTGGTATTTTTCAGGGGGCAACCTGCTGCACAGTTGCGACAAACGAACGAATGGCAGGCCATGGCTAAAACACCCTTGCTGGTTGCCATTGATGCAGAATGGGGTGTAGGTATGCGTATTGATAGCATAATTACTTTCCCTTACCAAATGACTTTAGGAGCTATTCAGGATGATTCCCTCCTTTACAGGATGGGGGTAGAAGTTGGGAAACAATGTCACAGAATGGGCATTCATATGAATTTTGCCCCGGTTGTTGACATCAACTCCAATCCTGCCAATCCGGTTATCGGGATGCGATCGTTCGGTCAATCCCGCGAAAATGTTTCCAGGAAAGGGATTATGTATATGAAGGGAATGCAGTCGCAAGGGATCCTTACCGTGGCAAAACATTTTCCCGGCCACGGTGACACCGGAACCGATTCGCATTATACCCTACCTTTACTGACACATGATAAATCCAGACTCGACTCCCTGGAGCTTTATCCCTTTCGCGAAATGATCCGAAATGGAACCGATGCGATCATGACAGCCCATCTTTACATCCCGGCACTGGAGAAAACCGGGCAGAGACCATCCACCCTTTCCGGTTCTGTGATCGACACCTTGTTAAAAAAACAAATGGGTTTCGAAGGACTGGTGATCACCGATGCCCTTGACATGAAAGGCGTTACTGCATATTTCAGTCCGGGTGAGATTGAAGTAATGGCCCTGCAGGCCGGTAACGATATCCTTTTGATGCCCCAGGATATACCCCGCGCCATGAAAGCCATCCGGGAGGCTGTTTCTTCAGGAAGCCTTTCCCAGGAAACTATTGATCAACGTTGCAGAAAGGTTCTGATAAGCAAATACTTATCGGGGTTGAATGATAGGGATACTGTCAGGTTATGCGATCCTAAGCGAGAAATCAACAACGTTGATGCCAGGGTATTGCGCCGGCAGCTTTTTGCTGATGCCATTACCCTTTTAAGAAACAAACAGGACCTCGTTCCCCTCAAAAGGCTGGATACCCTGAGCATTGCCTGCCTGTCGATAGGTCCGGGTACGTATTTCCAGGATATGCTTGCGAAATACGCTCCCGTCACATGCGTGAAATCCGGCACTGCGCCCGGAGAAAAGGAAATATCTATGATCATGGATAAACTTGAAGGCTATAATCTTGTGATAATAGATATACATGGTAACCGTGCCTTCTCTCCACCCTATTACGGAATTGATCCTTCTGCCTTGAATCTTGTAAGGGAAGTCACAGCCCGTCATAAATCCATCCTGAATATTTTTGCCTGCCCGTACTCCTTATCTCATTTTGGAGACACCCTTACCGATGCCATCATCATGTCGTACCAGGATGACCCGGATGCACAGGAAATCAGCGCACAAATGATTTTCGGAGGTATTGAAGCATCGGGCATATTACCGGTAAGTGCAGGCACATTTCCTGAAAAAACCGGAATCAGTACCCGGTCTGTCAGACTCAGCCATTCTTTGCCCGCTGAGCTGGGAATTGACGAATCCTCACTGGCATCAATAGATTCAATTGTGCTTGAGGGAATCAAGCAAAAGGCTTTTCCAGGATGCCAGGTACTGGCTGCCAAAAACGGGAAAATATTTTACAATAAGAGTTTTGGCTATCACACCTATGACAGCAAAATAGCGGTGAAAGAAAACGACATTTACGATCTGGCCTCAATCACGAAAATAGCAGCCATGACTCCCGTGATCATGAAACTTACTGACGACAGTCTGATAGATCCGGATTATCGGCTTTCGTCATATCTCCCTTTCCTGAAAAGAACCGACAAAGAAAACATCATCATCAGCGAGGTTTTGGCGCATCAATCCGGATTCAGGTCATGGATACCCTATTACCTTCATGTTCTTGATTCGAACCAGGTGCCAGATACAGCTCTTTTCAGCAGGAGCATTGACGAGGAGCACACGGTAAGGGTTGCTGAAAACCTTTACACAAGTCCCTGGTTCAGGAATGTGATCATTGACAGCATAAGGTTTTCCGGGTTAAAGGACAATAAAGAATATAAATACAGCGACCTTGGGTTTTACCTGTTGGCCATTGCTGCTGAAAGCATTACCAACCGGCCGCTTCAGGACTATGTAGAGGAGCATTTCTACCAAAGGCTTGGGCTTCAGAATACGGGATATCTACCCAGGAGGCATCACAGCCTTAACCGTATCATTCCAACGGAAAATGACAAAGCATTCCGGCATCAATTGATCCATGGAGACGTACACGATCAGGGTGCCGCCTTGCTCGGCGGGGTGTCGGGCCATGCAGGGCTTTTTTCCAATGCAGAAGATATTGCCGTTATCATGCAGATGTATATGAATTTTGGGACTTATGGCGGAGAGAGATATATCGATAGCCTTACCATCCGCCAATTCACCCGTGTCCAATTCCCTTTGCTTGAAAACCGGCGTGGTTTGGGATTCGATAAACCCATGCTGGATTATCAGGAAGGCGGCCCCAACTGCCGCTCAGCTTCACCTTCCAGTTTCGGTCATAGCGGATTCACCGGAACCTATGCCTGGGCAGATCCCGAAAACGATTTGATCTTTGTTTTCCTTTCGAACAGGATACATCCCGATGCCACCAACAATAAAATCTCTGAACTAAACATACGAACAACAATACATCAGGCATTTTACGATTTGTTTAACACTTCAAACACCAACCCTGCGAATGAATAAAAAACTTCGGAGTTTCCTGATTTGGGTGCTTGTGACCCTATTTACCTTTGCCATTGCTTACTATCAGCGTTCCACCGGACCAACCTATGATAAAAAGGGAGAAATCATCATTGATGATAATGTTTATAAATATAAGATGATCAGATCTCACGGAGGTGAAGGAGATGCCATTTGCCATTTGCTTATACCCGACACCTCAGTTTCAGGATTTTATATATACCAAAAGATCAATTCGAATGAAGAGGAAACGAGGGAAAATTTAAAAAGGAAAGGTGATACGCTGTTTCTCGCCATCCCACACCAGCCACCCGCCGGAAAAGTGAGATATAATGTTTTCCTGGAAAAAGACAGTAAAGAATATTCCCTTACTGAGGAATCCGTTGTAGTGAGGTTTAAAGGCTATGTGCCTCTATCTGTTTTAATACCCCATGTAATCATTATGTTCCTGGCCATGCTTTTTTCGACCCGGACGGGTATAGAAGCTTTGATAAAGGGCAAAAACACCTTACCATTCACTGTGATCACAGTGATTTTGTTCTTTACAGGAGGGTTGATACTGGGACCGGTTGTACAAAAATACGCCTTCGGGGCTTACTGGACCGGCTGGCCTTTCGGACATGACCTTACAGACAATAAAACGCTGGTTGCTTTTATCGTCTGGCTGATCGCGCTGATCCGGCTTTTCAGGAACCGGTCAAACAGAGGCTGGGTGATTGCCGCCGCCATCGTACTTTTAGCTGTTTATCTGGTACCACACAGCATGTTCGGTTCCGAGCTCGACTATAGCACAGGTGAAGTAGGGACAGGAAACCAGTAAGACTATGACCATATTATATATCATCATCGCTTTAACTGTTTTAATATCCATATGGGGTTTTAACCGAAGGGATATTTTTGACAAACTTCGATTTAGTCCTTATTCCATCAAGCACAACCGGGAAGGCTGGAGATTCTTTACGTATGCCTTTCTTCATGCCGACTGGGTGCATTTGTTCATAAACATGTTTGTACTGTATTCATTCGGAGATGTAGTATTGGCCTATTTTACGTATTTTTTCGGGATTAAGGGATTTCTGTATTTTGTCCTTCTCTATCTTGGAGGGATATTGTTTTCTGTCGTTGTGGATTTCGGAAGAAATAAGGATAACGCTTACTACACTGCTGTAGGTGCCTCAGGGGCTGTATCTGCGATAGTGTTTGCAAGTATAATGGTTTATCCAACCGGATCCATTTACCTGTTTTTTATTCCCATTCCAATACCATCTGCTGTTTTCGGGATATTATACCTGGTTTACTCAGCGTATATGGCCCGAAGAGGAAAGGATAATATCGGGCATAATGCCCACTTCTGGGGTGCAATTTTCGGCATCCTGTTTATTGTGGCCACCAGGCCAGTTATCGTTTTGGAATTCATTCAAAAAATATCCGATTACCTGTTATGAATATAAACCTGAACAATAAAACTGCATTGGTAACGGGCGCTTCACGGGGCATAGGCAAAGCAATTGCTATGATGTTTGCTGAAGCAGGAGCCACAATAGCCGTGCATTACCACAACCATCAAAATGAAGCGGAAGAAGTTGTTAAAAGTCTCAAGGGACAGGGTCATTTTCGTGTTAAAGCCAACCTGGCCGATCCTGTTCAGGTGAAAGAAATGTTTGATGAAGTATTGGTGCGTGCAGGGAGGATAAACATCCTGGTTAATAACGCAGGAATTTATGAAATGGCAGATGCTATGAACCTTACCTATGATGAGTTCCAGGATTTTTACAGGAAAACGATGGAAATCAACCTTCATGGTCCTGCTCATCTTTCATATTTAGCAGCAAAATCCATGAAAGTATATGGAGGGGGTAAAATAATAAATATAACTTCGCGGGGTGCTTTCAGAGGTGAACCGATGTCGTGGCCCTATGGAGCCGCCAAAGCCGGTTTGAATTCCCTGGGGCAATCGATGGCTAAGGCCCTGGCAAAAGATAATATTATGGTCTTTACCATTGCCCCGGGATTTGTGGAGACAGATATGTCGAAAGACATCCTGGAAGGCCCGGAAGGTAATGACATTAAGATGCAAAGCCCGCTGAACCGTGCAGCCCAACCGGAAGAGATCGCCAGGCTTGCGCTTTTCCTCGCCGGGGAGCAAACAGATTATATGACAGGATGTATTGTGGATGTGAATGGGGCGTCGTATTTGAGGAGCTGAACAACAGAGGATAGAAAGGAGAGGAGAGAAAGGAGAGATTCAGTTTACAGGGGCAAATATAACAGTATAACAATATAACTATATAACAATATAACCATGAAATTCGACCCAGCCTACAAAATTCAGATGCTTCGCCAGTTTGGCGAGTTCGGGGATGTGAACCCTTCTATTTGTGATTCATCCACTTTTACCTTCCTGGAAGCGAATACAATGATTGATACTTTCCATGGTGAAGCGGAAGGATGTTTTTTATATTCCAGGCACTGGAATCCCAGCAGTAAATACCTGGCCGATGCCATGGCTGCCATGGAAAATACCGGGTCGGGATGGATCACAGCTTCGGGGATGGCAGCCATTACCACAACCCTGCTGCAACTGTGCCATGCGGGTGACCATATCATTACCAGTGTTACAACCTACGGTGGGACGTTTGCTTTCCTGCAAAACTGGCTTCCCAAATATAACATTGAAGTTAGTTTTGTCAATATCACCGACCTGGAGTCGGTAAAACAGGCAATCCGCCCGAACACTAAGGTTATTTACACCGAAACCATTACGAACCCGTTACTGCAGATCTCCGACATTCCCAGGCTTGCTGAAATATCCAGGAAGCATGGAATCAAGCTCGTGGTCGATAATACCTTTTCACCCATGATCGTCACTCCCGCCATGCATGGTGCCGATATTGTTGTTTACAGCATGACCAAGTTTGTAAACGGGAAAAACGACTGTGTAGCCGGGGCAATCTGTGCGGATAATTCATTCATCAATGCAATAAGCGATGTAAATTCAGGAACAGCCATGTTACTCGGGCCTGTTCTGGACCCCATGCGTTCCTCCTCTATCCTGAAAAACCTGCATACATTGCATATCCGGATGAAGCAACATAGCCGCAACGCGCAATTCCTGGCAGATCGTTTCCGTGAAACCGGACTGAAGTTCATATACCCGGGTATACCTGATCATCCCGGACATCAGACACTTAAAAATATTATGAATGAAGATTTCGGATTTGGGGGAATGATTGCCATTGACCTGGGTACCTCAACCATAGCAAGCAAATTCATGGAAAGGATGCAACAGGATGATATCGGTTATCTGGCTGTAAGCCTGGGCTATTTCAAAACCCTCTTCAGTAATTCCGGAAAAAGTACCTCGTCGGAAGTGCCGGAAGACGTTCAGAAAGAAATGGGGTTATCGGAAGGACTGATCCGTTTCTCCGTCGGGCTTGATAACGATATAAATGCTTCCTGGGAAAAAATGAAAAAAATACTTCAGGAAATGAAGCTGATCGGATAACCTTTTACTGTGAAACTGACAATAAAAAATGCCAGGTTTGATAAACCCGGCATTTTTTATCGGCTTCCAAACCATAACTATTTATAATCTTCTATTGATGGGCAGGTACACATAAGGTTCCTGTCACCATAAGCATCATCAATTTTCGTCACGGGTGTCCAATATTTGGCTTCATAAAGTGAATTGACCGGGAAAGCAGCCGTTTGTTTTTCGTACGGGAAACTCCAATCCCCTTTCATAACCATTGACAAGGTATGAGGGGCATTGGAAACCACATTGTTGCCCTTGTCCGCTTTCCCCTCTTCAATGGCGCGAACCTCCTCCCTGATGGACAACATTGCCTCTACAAAGCGCTCCAGTTCCTGAAGGGGTTCGCTTTCTGTGGGTTCAACCATTAATGTACCATGGACAGGGAAGGCAACCGTTGGAGCATGGAATCCATAATCCATAAGTCGTTTGGCGATATCCACCACGGTAACATCGGCCGTTTTGCTGAATGCATTGCAATCGATGATAAACTCATGTGCTACCCGACCATTTTTTCCGGCATATAAAATTTTATATGGGCCTTCGAGGCGTGCCTTAAGGTAATTGGCATTCAGGATGGCATAACGGGTTGCTTCCGTCAGACCGTTTCCACCCAGCATTTTAATATAGCCATAGGAAATAGGGAGTATCATTGCACTGCCAAAGGGAGCAGATGATACGGCGCTGATTGCTTTTTCGCCGCCTGTACGGACCATAATATGTCCCGGCAGGAATGGCGTAAGGTGAGCGGCAACGGCAATGGGTCCAACTCCCGGTCCACCGCCACCATGAGGAATAGCAAAGGTTTTGTGCAGGTTCAGATGACAGACATCAGCACCAATGATACCCGGATTCGTCAACCCTACCTGAGCATTCATATTTGCTCCATCCATGTAAACTTGTCCGCCGTTTTTATGGATTATGTCAATAATTTCCAGGATACCTTCTTCAAAAACCCCATGGGTTGAAGGGTAAGTAACCATAAGAGCCGACAGCTCACCGCTGTGTTCTTCGGCTTTCTTCCGCAAATCTTCTATGTCGATATTTCCATGCTCATCGCATTTAACCAGAACAACCTCCATTCCGGCCATGACAGAACTGGCGGGATTGGTACCGTGTGCCGAAGTAGGTATAAGGCAAACATTCCTGTGTCCCTCTCCCCTGCTTTCATGCCACGCCCTGATCACCATCAACCCCGTATATTCCCCGGCAGCCCCCGAATTAGGCTGAAAGGAAATACCATCAAACCCGGTGATCCGGCATAATGCATCTCCCAGGTCGTTGATCATTTCATGATATCCTGCGGCCTGATCTTCAGGAACAAATGGATGCAGATGGGCAAACTCAGGCCAACTTAATGAGAACATCTCGGCTGCAGCATTCAGCTTCATGGTGCAGGAACCCAATGGAATCATCGTGCGGTTAAGGGCTAAATCCTTGTTCTCCAGTTTTTTCAAATATCTCATCATATCCGTTTCGGAATGATAGGAGTTAAATACTGGATGAGTCATGTATTCACTGGTCCTGAAAAACTCCGCCGGAATACAATCCTGAATGTCCTTTTCATTGATTTCAGGCAATGGCTTTGTCACAGCAGACGAAAAAACCTCCAGGATGTCAAGGATATCCTGGTGACTGGTGGTCTCATCAACACTGATGCCGATGTTTCCATCCTCAAAATACCTAAAATTCATCTTTTTAGCCAGAGCATTGTTCCTGATGATTTCTGTCAGGCCGGGCTGCGGCATGGTTACATTTACTGTATCGAAGAAACAATAATCCGGAGTTTCGTATCCGAGCAGCCTCAATCCTTTGTTCAGCAACAGGGCCATCCGGTGGATGTCATTCGCAATGGTCTTTAGTCCTTCGGGACCATGGTATACTCCGTACATACCGGCCATGGAGGCCAATAGTGCCTGAGCAGTACAAATATTTGAAGTAGCTCTTTCTCTTTTGATATGCTGTTCGCGCGTCTGCAGGGCCATCCTTAGTGCCCGGTTTCCGGCAGCATCAACGGAAACACCGATGATACGACCCGGGATATTCCTTTTATACTTGTCGGTAGTAGCAAAATATGCTGCATGAGGACCTCCAAAGCCCATAGGAATACCAAAGCGTTGCGTGGAACCTACAACAACATCAGCCCCCCATTCTCCGGGAGGGGTAAGCATAACCAGGCTCATGATATCTGAAATTACAGCTATACCGGCTTCCACAGAATGTACCTTTTCCACAAGACTCCGGTAATCCCGGATGCTTCCATGTTGATTGGGATACTGTACAATGGCTCCAAAATACGACTTATCAATTTCAACCTCGTTGGCACAACCCATAACCAGGTCAATACCCAAGGGTAAGGCCCTTGTTTTCAGTACTTCTATGGTCTGCGGGAATAGACCATGGGATACAAAAAACTTATTTGCATTATCCTTTACCTGCGACCTTGACCTGGAATTATAAAACATGACCATGGCTTCTGCAGCGGCTGTCCCTTCGTCAAGCAATGATGCATTGGCAATAGGCAAGCCTGTGAGGTCTGCTATCATGGTCTGGAAATTCAATAAGGCCTCCAGTCTACCCTGGCTTATTTCTGCCTGATAGGGAGTATAGGAAGTATACCATCCTGGATTTTCCAGGACGTTCCTGGTAATAACTCCCGGCGTAATGGTGTTGTAATACCCCATCCCGATATAGGTCCTGAAAAGCTTATTCTTTGCACCCAGCTTCTTCAGATGATTAATATACTGGTACTCATTCATCCCCTCCGGTAAATCCAATGCTTCCTTCATCCTGATGGATGCAGGAATAGTCTGGTTTACCAGTTCATCCAGCGATGAAACACCGATAGTGGACAACATCTCCCCGATCTGCCCGGGTCTTGGTCCGTTGTGCCTGAAAATGAAATTGTTACTTATCATCTATCCCCTGTTTTAACGGTTATTTTTTAAAACCCCAAAGGTAATAATCTTTGCAAGATTATTACCTTTGGGGAAGGGATTGTTAAAAAAATAACAAAGGGTACAGGGAGCAGGCTACAAGCTATAGGTTACAGGTTTCAGGTTGCACCCTGTAACCTGAAACTGGCAGCTTGTAACTATTTTACTAACCATTAATTCTCATTTTATAGAACGACCGGTAAACAAATACCAATGCAACCACCAGGAACCCCAGTCCGAACCACGGTGCAAGGTCTCTGAACTGCGCTGCGAGTGCAATTTCCATTGCAAGGAGGCCGAACAGCGTAGTAAATTTGATAATAGGGTTCAGGGCAACGGAGGAGGTATCCTTAAAAGGATCTCCCACGGTATCACCTACCACGGTTGCCTCATGAAGGGGGGTACCTTTTTCCTTCATATCCACTTCCACTACTTTCTTGGCATTATCCCAGGCACCTCCGGCATTGGCCATGAACACCGCCTGGAAAAGCCCGAAGAACGCAATGGAAAGCAGGTAGCTTACAAACAAGGAAACCGGTGCCGCAAAGGCTATTTTTTCGTCAAGCCCAAGTGTTTCCGTAAATCCTGAAGGAGCTGCCAGGAAAGCAAAAGCCAGTGCAAAAGAGAAGATGGCTATAAAAATGTTCCACATTCCTTTTTGAGCATAAAGGGTGCAAATTTTCACCACTGCTTTAGACTTCTCGACGGAAGCTTTCTTTTCGGCATTAGGATCGAGGTTAATATTTTTACGGATATAATCCGTTGCTCTTCCTGCGCCGGTAGTCACAGCCTGGGCGGAAGCGCCGGTGAACCAGTAAATCACAGATCCACCCAGCAGGAATCCCATGATAGAGTATGGATTAAGAAGGTTCAGGATCAGGGGAGGATCAATATGCAATGTATGTTGTATCACCAGGATCAGGGAAAAGATCATAGTAGTGGCACCTACAACAGCCGTACCGATCAACACAGGCTTGGCCGTTGCTTTAAAGGTATTTCCCGCGCCATCATTCGCTTCAAGGTAGTACTTCGATTTTTCAAAATCAGGTTTGAAACCAAAATCCCTTTCAATTTCCTCGCTTATCCCCTTTTGTTCTTCAATAAGGGAAAGTTCATAAATAGACTGGGCATTATCGGTGACAGGCCCGTAGCTATCTACTGCGATCGTAACAGGACCCATTCCCAGCATTCCAAAAGCAACAAGTCCGAAAGCAAAAATAGACGGGTAAATCATCAACTCACTCAACCCAAATCCGCTTGCATAGTAAGCGATGAACATCAATGCAAAAAATACCAGGCCCATCCAGAAAGCACTAAAATTTCCAGCCACCAGCCCTGAAAGGATATTCAGCGATGCTCCCCCCTTTTTGGAAGCTTCCACTACTTCGTTCACATGACGTGATTTCGGACTTGTAAAGATTTTAGTAAACTCCGGGATCAGAGCTGCTCCTAAAGTTCCGGCACTGATGATCACTGAGAGAGAGATCCACAGGTTGTTAGGAAGATCTCCAATGATGAAATAACTGGCAATAAAAGTTGCAACGATCGACATGATAGAGGTGATCCAAACCAGTGAAGTCAGTGGACGCTCAAAGTCAATATCATCGGCATTCCTGTATTTCGCATTGGCAATGGCGCCATTAAGCCAATACGAAACAATGGATGTTACGATCATGAGGATTCTCATAACGAATATCCAGGTAAGTAAAGTAATCTGGTATTCAGGGCTAATAACGGCCAACAGGATAAATGAGATCAGTGCCACACCGGTAACGCCATAGGTTTCAAAACCGTCAGCTGTTGGGCCTACACTGTCGCCGGCATTATCTCCAACACAATCGGCAATGGTTCCCGGATTGCGTGGGTCATCTTCGCCGATCTTAAAGATCACTTTCATGAGATCGGAACCGATATCAGCAATTTTGGTAAAAATGCCACCGGCAATCCTGAGAGCTGAGGCGCCCAGAGATTCACCAATAGCAAACCCGATGAAACTGGCCCCTGCATATTCACCAGGGACGAACATAAGAATGATGAGCATCATGATTAGTTCCAGAGAAATCAATACCACCCCGATGCTCATTCCTGCAGTTAAAGGAATATTTAAAAGCTTGATGGGTTTTCTTTCAAGAGAAGCAAAAGCCATCCTGGCATTGGCAAGAGTATTCATACGAATACCAAACCATGCGACACTGTATGATCCCAGAATACCGACAACGGTCCATCCCAGTATCATCAGCACACCCCCTGCTCCAAATCCCGCATCCGAAAGCCAGCCAAAATAAAAGGCTACAGCAGCACCGATAAAAAGGAACAGAATGGCCAGGAACTTTCCTTGCTGGAAAAGATATGTCTTTGCCGTTTCAAAGATCACTCCGGCCACCTCCAGCATGGAATGGTGGGCACGGATTTTCCTGATTTTAATAAACTGGTATAATCCAAATAAAAATCCTGCGATAGTGATGAGGAAACCCCAGTAAAGGATAGTTTGCGACTTAATCTCTCCGGGAATTACCAGATCGGCTTCACTTGCAAAAGTGAGAGCAGGCAGTAACAGAACAGACAACAATGCTAAAGCTTTTTTCATATGCACGTATTTTTTAGGATTAATTTAATCGTTAAGCAAAAATAAAAAAGTAATACTATTATCCAAGTAAAAGTTATAAGCATCATGCTATTAATTTGAACATACAAAATCATTTTGAACCTTCATGTGCTTATATGTGTTCATTGAGTTAATTCTTACAATTTTTTTCTACATTTGTAATTAGGAAACCGGTCGGTAATATCTTGGCGGTTTTCGTAATCTTTCAGGGCCAAATGGATAAAATACAGCTTGAAATCATAGGTATGTCATACAGCCAGTCGCAAAGTGGCGCTTATGCCCTGATACTTGGGGAGACTTACGGAAAAAGAAGATTACCCATCATTATCGGTGGATTTGAAGCCCAGGCCATCGCGGTTGAACTGGAAAAGATGAAACCCTCCCGTCCACTCACCCACGATCTTTTCAAGAATTTCGCAGATCATTACAGCATTTTCCTGAAGGAAGTGATCATCGACAAATTTATAGAAGGGGTGTTTTTTGCAAAGTTGATCTGCATCCACGATGGCCAGGAAAGTGAGATAGACGCGAGGACCTCAGACGCTGTCGCCCTGGCTATACGTTTTTCCTGCCCTATTTATACCTACGAAAAAATTATGTCAGAAGCAGGGATCGTGATGGAAGAAAAAAATATTACGGATGCACCTTCCCATACAAAATCCCGCAAAAGTGAATATACCAGCCTGACTATCGAAGAACTGCAGGAACTACTTGCCAAAGCTATTGAAAAAGAAGAATATGAAAAAGCGTCCAGGATACGCGATGAAATACAAAACAGGGAAAAATAATTGATATGGAGATATATGACGGCGGAGGGTTTTCCTTTATTTCATTGATGCGGGGATTGTTCGGGCTTGTAATCCTGATCGGTCTTGCGTGGGTTTTCAGTTCAAACCGCCGTGCTATTTCATGGAGGATCGTGGGCCTGGGATTACTGTTTCAGCTTATCATCGCCATCGCAGTACTTAAGGTACCCTTTATCAAATCCTTTTTTGAACTGCTCGGGATGATGTTCATCAAAATACTTGATTTCACAAAGAGCGGCAGTGAATTTGTTTTCGGTGACCTGATGGATGTCGAATCGTTCGGGGTTATCTTCGCGTTCCAGATACTCCCAACCATTATTTTCTTTTCCGCCTTAACCAGCATCCTGTTTTATTTTGGCATCATACAAAAGATTGTTTATATCCTTGCCTGGCTTTTAACCAAAGGACTCAGGATCTCGGGAGCGGAGAGCCTTTCAACGGCGGGCAACATTTTCCTGGGTATGACCGAATCACCTTTGCTCATCAAAGAATACCTTGAAAAGATGAATCGTTCGGAAATGTTCCTGGTCATGGTTGGCGGTATGGCTACCATCGCCGGGAGTGTGTTGGGTATATACATAGGTATACTTGGTGGTGCTGAATACGAAGGCCAATTAATGTTTGCCAAGCATCTTATCACTGCCTCCGTGATGGCAGCCCCCGGTGCCGTAGTCATCGCAAAGATACTTTTGCCCCAGACCGAGCCCATTACAAGCGGGATCAGCATTTCCCGTGAACAAGTTGGGGCTAATGTCCTCGAATCCATCGCAAACGGTACCACACAGGGAATAAAACTGGCCGTGAACGTGGGAGCCATGCTCATTGTTTTCATCGCTCTGGTTTTTATGGTCAATTTTATCTTGTTTAAGATTGGTGACTGGACTACCCTCAACGAAGGAATAGCTGTGCTGACTCAAAACCGTTATGAAGGTCTTAGCCTTCAGTTCATCATGGGTTATACCATGGCCCCCTTGACCTGGGCTATGGGTGTCCCGGCGCAGGATATCGCTACAGTCGGGCAACTCATGGGAGAAAAGATCATTATGAACGAAATGGTAGCATATTTTAGTTTTGGGGACCTGCTGGCTGCCGGCACCTTCCAGGACAGTAAATCTGTTATCATGGCAACATATATGCTGTGCGGTTTTGCCAATATCTCATCCATCGGGATCATTATCGGAGGCATCGGTGCACTGGCCCCGGGCAAACGAGTCCTGCTGTCGCAACTCGGCTTCAAAGCATTATTGGGTGGAGCCATGGCTTCTCTGTTGTCGGCTACCCTCGTAGGTATGATCCTGGGGTAACTAATTTTTAACCGATGAAACAATACCTTGAACTGCTTGACCACGTATTAATAAACGGGGTTGAAAAGACCGACAGAACCGGAACCGGGACCATCAGTGTTTTCGGATACCAGATGCGCTTCGACCTTGAAAAAGGATTCCCGTTGCTCACAACCAAGAAGCTGCATCTGAAATCCATTATCTATGAACTGCTCTGGTTTCTGAAGGGAGAAACCAATACCCGTTACCTCAACGAAAATGGTGTCACTATCTGGAACGAATGGGCAGACGCCTCCGGGGAACTTGGTCATATTTATGGATACCAATGGCGATCCTGGCCAACAAACGACGGGAAAAGCATTGACCAGATATCGCGGGTGATTGGGAATATTAAAAATAATCCGGATTCAAGGAGGCATATCGTGAGTGCATGGAATGTAGGTGAACTGGATAAAATGGCCCTCCCACCCTGTCACATCCTGTTTCAGTTCTACGTGAGCAACGGAAGGCTCTCATGCCAGCTATACCAGAGAAGCTGTGACATATTCCTGGGCGTACCCTTCAATATTGCTTCTTACGCTCTGCTGACAATGATGATGGCTCAGGTCACCGGGCTCCGCCCCGGCGAATTTGTACATACTCTTGGCGATGCCCATATTTATTTGAATCACATGGAACAAGTTAAACTCCAGTTGTCACGTGAACCCTATCCGCTTCCTGAAATGAAACTAAATCCTGCTATAACAAATATCTTCGACTTCGATTATCACGATTTCGAACTAAGCGGCTACCAATCCCATCCGCACATTAAAGGAAAAATATCGGTTTAACAAAATATTATATGAGTATCGGAGAACATGAACACAAAGTTACAGGCGACAGTTTGCAAGCGACAACTCATCACTCATCACCCAAACCCTCAAACCAACCATATAACCATATAACAATATAACCATATAACCCATGCCAACCATCTCCATCATCGTAGCCATAGCCCGGAACAACGCCATTGGAAAAGACAACCAGCTTTTATGGCATTTACCCGATGACCTTAAACGCTTTAAAAGAATTACATCCGGGCATCCTGTGATCATGGGAAAGAAAACCTATGAATCGCTGCCTGTAAGACCCTTGCCCGGACGGCTCAATATTGTGATCACCGACAACCCTAACGACACATTTGATGGCTGTGAAACCGTTTTCTCTATCGAAGAAGCCTTAGCAAAATGCCCCCGTGACATGGAATGTTTCATCATCGGCGGAGGTTCCGTTTACCGGCAATTCATGCCCTTAGCCGAAAAACTCTATATCACCAAAGTGCACAAGGATTTTGATGCAGATACATTTTTTCCTGAAATCACGGAAGATGATTGGGCATTGATGGAAGAAAGTCCTTTACAAACAAATGAAAATAATTCCCTTTCTTACTCGTTCCTTACTTACCAAAGAAAGTAAAAGATGAAATTTCCAGGAAAACTGATAATTCCTCTACTGCTCCTTCCGTCACTATCCTTAACACTCTCTTCCTGTAAGAAAGAAAATAAGGAAACCGATTATAACCCCAATCTTGTGGCTGCAAAATGCCATGTGAGAGCTAATCAGGTGTATGCGGATATTTTCAACATGATACACATGGCTTTTCACGACACCACCCTGATCCGGCATGGTCATGCAATCATCGACACTGCTGATGTCACTTTCGACACATTGCCATCACTCCGCATCCAGGTTGATTACGGAGATTTTTTCAGGATGTGTCCCGACGGAAGAGTCCGACGGGGAGGATACACTGCTGTTTTATCGAAATGGCCCGGCGACTCTGGATGCATAGCCAACATAAGTTTTATGGATCATTGTGTGCAGGATATGAGGGTGGAAGGACACCAGACCATTACACTTATGGGCATGATTATGCCCGGCACGCCAGGATATCAATACACCGTTGACAGTGCGCGGATAACCCTTCTGAACGATACTATTCCAACCGGCAGCTTTTCCTGGAAATGCTTTTTTGAAAGCTATCAAACAGAAGGGAATGGTACAATGATCACAGCCGATGATATTTTTT